>DINC01000117.1:0-191 GCA_002425885.1 Spirochaetia bacterium UBA5550
ATTCTGAGAATGATGCTAAAAAATTTAATTCCGAAAAGTCTTTAGGTTGACTATTTTTTTTATTTTATCAATAGAAAGATTGAACAACCGGCAATCAGTAAAATCCGGCAGGCTTTGAAAACAAACATAATTAAATCAGCAGAGAAATTTATCGTGAAGAATTACCTGAAAAGAATTATTGCTTTATCTGT
>DINC01000117.1:226-519 GCA_002425885.1 Spirochaetia bacterium UBA5550
ATTATTAATTGTTCTGAACCTGATATACATAAGAGCAACATACTTTATCTCCAGGAGCAGGAAAAAGCCGCTGCTGCTACAATACTTCTGAATAACAGTAAATCTGTTATCCCTTTAAAAAAACCTGAAAAGGGTAAAATCGTTTCTATTAATTTTGATTCAGAGTATTCTGCCGATTTTAACAATATGCTCAATAGATACGCTCCGGTATCAGCAATATCTTTCCCGGTACAATCAGTCAGCACTAAAAGCATAAAAGAATTAAATAAGAGAATCAGAAACTTTAAAACAGT
>DINC01000117.1:559-34237 GCA_002425885.1 Spirochaetia bacterium UBA5550
CTGACCACTGATCAGCCCCTTGCAGATCCTTTAATTCTGAAATTCATTAATGATAATCAGAAGAAGCATCAGCTTATTCTCTGTGTGTCCGGAAGCCGCACTGTTCTGAAAAATCTTGATAAATTCAAACATCCGGTAATCATCTCTGAAGTAAGTTCCGGGATATCAGCTGTTTTTGCAGCTCAACTGATATTCGGAGGTGCTGCAATATCAGCTAAGCTTGAAAGCGCAATTGCTCAATCTTATCCTGCAGGAGCAGGGGATTCTATAACACCAGTAAGGCTCAAATACACTGTACCAGAAGAAACAGGGATTAATGCTGAAGACCTACTTCCCATAGATGAAATTGTCAGGGAAGCAATCAGTGAAAAGGCGACTCCCGGAGCCGTTGTAATGATTATTAAAGACGGCAAGGTTATATTCGAAAAAAGCTATGGAAAACATACTTATAATGATGAAGCACAGCCGACACTGACAACGGATATATTTGACCTCGCATCGGTTACAAAGGTGGCAGCTACAACAATAGCTCTCATGCATCTCTATGACCAGGGGCGGATTAAACTTGATAATTGCATTTCATCTTATATTCCTGAGACCCGCAAATCGAATAAAAAAAATATTACGGTGAAGGACCTGATGCTTCACCGGTCAGGACTTCCTGCAAGTATCTCTTTCGGCCGCTTAAAAAAGTCAAAGGATTACACCGGGAAGTATTCCAGAGGATATAAAGTAAAGGCTGCAAACAGCTGTTACATGAAAAACGGATTTTATAAAAATAATATGTGGCCGAGAATACTTAAGGCACCGCTGAGATCAAAGGGTGAATATGTTTACAGTGACCTGAGTATGTTTTATATAAAAGAAGCTGTAGAGAGACGGTCAGGAAAGAGTCTTGAAAATTATATATACAGTAATTTTTATATCCCCCTGGGTATGCAGACTGCCTGTTTCAATCCTGCTGACAGGTTCCCGGCAGAGAGGCTTGTACCAACCGAAGTTGATAACTATTTCAGGAATACAACTCTTCTTGGCTATGTGCATGATCAGGGAGCTGCTATGATGGGTGGAGTTGCCGGTCATGCAGGATTATTTTCAGATGCGAATGATCTTGCTATACTTTTCCAGATGCTTTTAAACAGCGGGCAATATGGAGGGGTGGAGTATTTTAAAAAGGAAACCGTTGAAACTTTCACTGCCAAGTGCTCTGATGTAAGCCGTCGAATGCTGGGGTTTGACGGCTGGGACCCGGAGATTAATGCAGGGTATCCGTCATTTATGGCATCATCTTCAATTTTCGGGCATACCGGATTTACCGGGACATGCGTCTGGGCAGACCCTGATAATAAACTGATCTATATATTTCTTTCAAACCGTACCTACCCGAATACAGCTAATAAACTCGCGAAAATGAACATACGTTCCAGAATACTGGATGTGATATATTTATCTTTTCCTTTTAATGAAAAGCGTTAAACCTCAGAAAGTATTATATAATGGGTAGCAGTAGAATTTTAGGGAGAGTGTAAAAAATATATTGGTCATGGCATTGTGCTCTGTTTACGGCAGGAGCCTATCCCGCTGTCGCGCGATGTAACTGCCATGCCGGTGTGGGAGATTTAGGGTATTGCTGATATAGAAACATTTCGTTTTAAAATAATTACTCGGTCCTCTTCACTTTCCTGTACCTGTAAACCTTCATACCCGGTTTAATATCATTTAAAGACCCTGATACCATGACGCATTTAGTCACTGTCTGCATGGGAAAGGAAGACCTGAGAATAATAAGTTTGTCGCCGGAATAAATAGAAAGCTTATCTCCCATGAATACACGTTCCCCGATATTCCTTCCGCCGACAATAATCTCCCTTCCGTTTACAGATTTTATTTCACCGATCAGCTGCCCACCCTGCTCAAAAGTCTCCTCCTGCTTTTTAGGAATAAGCGGATTTTTTAAAAATCCCCAACTCATGGTCTGCTTAACAGCAGCAATTCCCTCGGTAAATTTCATGGCGTATACGAACTGAGGTTCAATCACCACGTTCCCTTCCTTATCAATAAATCCATACAAGCCCTCCGCTCCATTCTCATGTATTATAGCAAGGCCCTCTGAAAAATTGTCCACACCATCAAACTGCGGCTGTATTACTATTCTGCCGGTTGTATCGATATAACCCCACTTCCCATTTATCTTTACCGCAGCAAGCCCCTCTGAAAAATCATACCCCTTTTCAAACCGTGCTTCTATAATAAATTTTCCTGTTTTATCAATATATCCGTACTTTTCATCCGTAGTTTTCACACAGGCAATGCCTTCATAAAAACAGTTTGCAGATCTGAACTTAAAATCGATCACAGTTTTTCCTTCTTTATCAATATAGCCCCAGGTGCCGTTGAAATAATCACCCTTCCTCACCGGGGCAAGCCCATCTGAAAAATCCCAGGCGAAATCATACTGCGGTTTAATTGCAATTTTTCCGTCACGGTTGATGAATCCGAATTTCTCTCCGCTGAAAAATGATTTATCTTTTATCACAGCCATCCCTTCTGAAAAACTGTAAACCATCTGATAATCAGCTTTAAATGCGGTTTTACCCTCTTTATCAATATAAAACCTGGCTTTATCTTTTATCACCGCTGCAAGACCTTCGGAAAAATCCGACACTTCGTCAAAAACCGGTTCAATTACCATCTTCCCGTCTTTATCGATATAACCGAATTTCCCCCCTTTCACAGGCTGTACACGCTTAAGGTCCTCTGAATAAGATCCGGTCCAGGCATACTGAGGTTCCATTACAATCCTGCCATCTTTATCTATGTAGCCGAACACATTATCATCTTTAACATATGCACGCCCGTCGGAAAACCCGTATGTGTGGTCAAACTTTGATTTAGTAAACCAGATTATATTTTCCTGAGATTTCGGCCGGGTGCTGCCGCCGAACTCAATCGATGCCAGGAGCAGATTGCGGCTGCTTTTCTCCTCAGCATTAGTCACTATTCCGTCTGTATAAATCCCCGGAAAACCGATGACAGCCGGCACGAAAAAAGCGGATGCAATAATAGATGCCGTCAAAAAGTAAATCAGCTTCATCGAATATCACCTTAAAATTTTTTATCAATCCTGAATAATTACCGCAATAAATGATTTGTCAATCCGTATTAATCCATCACGATCAAATGATATCCGGCAATTATCTTTCGCATAATATTTCTTGACATATACCTTTCAGAAGAATTCCATAGTGATTACTTTATTCAGGTATCATTTTTATTATACACAAAATAATTCAACAAACAAAAAATGAAAAGATCAATTCACACTGACATAATAAAAAATGAGATTATAAAGCTGATCCGCAGCGCCAGTTTTGTCGCGCCTCCTGAGATAAAATCCGCATTCAGTAAAATGAAAGCGGAAGAGACAAGTCATCTTGCATCTGAAACCCTGCAGATACTTATTGAGAATACTGAAATAGCGGAGAGAGAGGAAATCCCTCTCTGCCAGGACTGTGGTTCAACAATAGTATTTCTTGAAATCGGACAGGAACTTACAGTGGAAGGTGACCTCCTTTACGATGCAGTAAATGATGCGGTTGCGGAAGCTTACAAAAAATTCTATCTGCGGAAATCAATTGTGGCAGACCCTCTCCGGAGAATAAATACAGGCACAAATACACCGGCATTCATACACACTGACATTGTACCCGGTAACGGACTAAAAATTGATATACTGCTTAAAGGGGGCGGTTCTGAAAACATGAGCATGCTCAGGATGTTCAGGCCAACAGATCCCGTTGAACTTATTATCGATTTCATTGAAGAGAGTGTAATCAATGCAGGGCCTAACCCCTGCCCTCCTCTGTTTCTCGGAGTAGGGATAGGGGGCACTGCTGATGCTGCAATGCTTAATTCTAAAAAGGCCCTGTTGCGTCCAACCGGTGAAAAGCATAGTGATCCTTTTTATGCCGGACTTGAGGAGAAAATTCTGAAAAGAATTAACAGCACGGACGTGGGCCCCATGGGGTTCGGAGGCAGAGCCACAGCCGCTGGTGTATATATACTCACCGCTCCGACTCATATTGCGTCTCTTCCTGTTGCACTAAACATGAACTGCCACTCTTTCCGCAAAGGGGGGGTATCTCTCTGATGGAATGGAAAAGGATAACAGCCCCCCTCGATGACAGTGCAATTGAATCTCTCCGCTGCGGGGATCCCTGCCTTATAACAGGGCGTATATTGACCGCAAGGGACAAGGCACATGACAGGATAAGACAGATGCTCGCAAAGGGCGAACAGCTCCCCTTTGAACTTAAAGGTGAACTGCTGTACTACGTCGGCCCCACCCCGGCAAAAGAGGGTATGATCATTGGAGCAGCAGGCCCGACCACCTCGTCACGCATGGACCCTTTTTCAGAGATGATACTCTCGATGGGGATTAAAGGGATGATGGGGAAAGGGAAGAGAGATAAAGCAACAAGGGAACTCCTTGTTAAATATAAAGCAGTGTACTTCAGTTCAATCGGGGGAGCAGGTGCATACCTGAGCAAAAGAATAATATCATCCCGCGTAATAGCATTCGAAGATTTGGGGCCCGAGGCTGTTTTTGAACTTTATGTAAAAGACTTCCCTGCTGTTACAGCAATAGATATTTATGGCGGCGACATTTATGAAAATAGAATTCAGCAGTAATTACGCGTTTCACGATTTCAAACAGACATTAAAAGAGACACTCGCCTCACGGGAGAAGAGAACAATAAACTTCCCCGACTACCGCAAGTCCTCAGTGATGATGCTCTTCATGGAAAAGGATAACTCCCCACATGTTCTCCTCTCTCTCCGCACAGACAGGGTTTCCACTCACAAGGGACAGGTTTCATTCCCCGGCGGGAGCTGGGACGATACAGACAAAGATTATCTTGAGACAGCCCTGAGAGAGACTTACGAAGAGGTGGGGATTGATCCTGCTGAAATTGAAGTGCTGGGTGAATATGACGAATATATCTCTATAATGGGTTTTCACGTTTTTGTGTATGTTGGAGCACTTAACCGGGAGGTAAAATATATCCCCTGCGCTGATGAAATAGAGGAGATACTGGAAGTCCCTTTTTCTCTCTTCTACAACGAAAAATATGACAGGTGCGAAAAGGTCACTTACGACGGCAGGGATTACGATGTCTACTATTACACATACGGCAGCAGCACAATCTGGGGAATGACTGCGCGTATACTGACAGATTTTTCACGTAAAGTCTGCAAATAGTATATTTTATTGACACCCCCGGTAACCATGTTTATTCTGAATATACGTATATTATGCTTATTATCTCTTCTTACCGGAGCCTCTAATGTTTAAAAAATTTTCTGAACGAAAGATTCATCTTGTGGTTCTTGCCTTCTCAACCGGACTTTTTCTCGGCGTAAACTTCTCTTTTGCGGCAAAAGCCGGGGAACCTGCCCATAAATACCTGGAATATTTCCATCAGGTCTACCAGATGATAACATCTGAATATGTTGACGCCCCTGACAATAAAAAACTTTTTTACGGCGCCATTAAGGGTATGATAAATTCTCTCGGAGATCCATTCACCCGTTTTCTCGATGAAGAGGCCACCTCGGAACTGCAGGAGATGACAACCGGTAAATTCGTAGGTATCGGAGTTGAGATCGCTGTAAAAGACGGTGAAATTGTTGTTGTGAGCCCCATTGACAATTCACCTGCCATGAAAGCAGGGGTAGAGTCAGGTGATATTATTACCAGGGTCAACAGTGAAAGCATAAAAGATAAAAACCTCAATGAAGTTATAAAAAATATAAAAGGCCTCCCCGGAACAAAAGTTTCCATATCAGTGAAGAGAGAAGGTTTTACAGAGGAAATAGCTTATGAAATTGAAAGGGCCCCGATAAAAATTGAGAGCACAGATTATGCCCTGATAAAAGAACATAACACCGGTTATCTGAGAATTAAAACTTTCGGAAGCGACACAACTTCCGATGTGAAAAAGGCTCTTGAATTTTTCAGAAACAGCAGAGTAAACAGACTTATTATTGACCTGAGATTTAATCCCGGCGGGCTCCTGAACGCTGCTGTTGATATATCAGACTTCTTCCTTGACAAGGAGACAGTTATTGTTTCTACAAAGGGGAGAGGGGAAAACATCAAAGAGATCGTTTACAGAGCGTCCAACCCTGCATACTATTCAGGCGAAGTGATTATTCTTGTAAACAAAGGGAGCGCATCAGCTTCAGAGATACTGAGCGGAGCATTGAAGGATAATAAACGCGCCGTGCTGGTTGGTGAAAAAACTTTCGGTAAAGGCTCTGTGCAGAAAACCTATTCTCTCGACAAGGAACTTGGCATAGCGCTTACAATCGCGAAGTACTACACTCCATCAGGTGCAATGATTCACGGCAAGGGGATCATGCCTGACCGTGAAGTTAAGTATGTAGATGTCGCCGAGTCAGATACTGAAGAACTGAAAAAAATAAGTAAAGATAAACTCCTGAATAAATTCGTTACAATAAAGACAGAGTATAACGATTCTACAAAGCAGGAGTTCCATAAATTTCTTAAGAGCAATAGTGTGGCAATAACAGATAAAACCGCAGATATAATTCTTAAACGTGAGATAAGCAAATACCACAAGAACATCCCATACGACCTGGAATTCGATAACCAGCTCATTACAGCGCTGGAGATGTTCGGTAAAAAGTGAAAGATGGACAGATTATCGGTCTCGGCCTTGAAAGTTCATGCGACGAGACCTCAGCAGCAATAGTGGTTGAGGGGAGAACAATCCTCTCTAACATGATAAACAGCCAGATCGAGCTGCACAGCGATTATTCAGGAGTTGTGCCTGAGATTGCCTCACGGGCACATCTGGAGAATATAAACGGCCTCATTACCTCAGCCCTTGCAGAGGCAGGGATCACATTCAGCGATCTGGACTACGTGGCTGCGACAAACCGCCCGGGGCTTATCGGCTCGCTTCTTATAGCTCTTCAGAGCGCAAAGGCGATCTCTTTTACGCTGAACATTCCTCTTATTGCAATCAATCACCTTGAAGCTCACCTCTATGCCCCTTTCCTTGAGGGGAGAGAGCCGGAGTACCCATTTATAGGACTTCTGATTTCAGGGGGGAACACCGCCCTTTACAGAGTCGACGGCCCCGGAGAGATGAAACTTATAGGTAAAACCGTTGACGATGCTGTAGGTGAAGCATACGATAAAGTCTCCAAATATCTGGGGCTCGGATATCCCGGTGGCCCTGTTATAGAAAAGATCGCAAAACAGGCAGTAAAAAAGAAAGTCTTCTTTCCGAAAATTCTTACAGATCCTGATGACAGAAGATTCTCCTATTCAGGTATAAAGACTGCGGTAATCAATCACATAAAGGCTAATCCCGATGATGATATACCTGAAATTGTATATTCTTTTCAGGAGAGAGCCCTGGAGCTCCTGTCACGAAGGCTTTTCCTCGCAGCAAGAGAGCAGGGCATTAAAAAAATGGTTGTTGCAGGGGGAGTTGCGGCTAACGGGAGGCTCCGGGAGATTCTGAACAGTGAAAAGCGAACAGATGAGGAGATTATAATCCCCTCCCCCCTCCTGTGCACAGACAACGCGGCAATGATTGCAGGAATGGGATATCAGTATTACAAAAAAGGGATCTTTGATCCCCTGAGCTCTGATGTTACTGCAAAGGTCTGAAATATTTGCTTGCAAAAAAAAAATATTCTGAAAGATTATCAGAATGAATTTTGCAGAAGAAAAAACTCCATCCGGCCTCATCCTGAAAGTAATGTTCAACAAGAAGAAATATCTTGTTTTCAACAACAGGGGGGAGTCGATATCCGCTGACAGTGAGGGGAGAAGCCTCCTTCATAAAATGCCCTCCATAGTTTTTCTCGGAACTACTTTTGAAATAGGAAGGGATTACGACAGGGAATTTTCTCTTTTAAAACTCAGAGATAATCATCTGATTGTTCCATACAGGAATATTATTGAAAAAAAGAAAAAGTATATATTCATAAACCTGTTTGCCAAATCGGACATGGTTCCCGCAACCATAAACCATGTAAAAGGATACTCGGCAATGCTGAAAGAGATCCCCTCCGGCACAGAGATCGACTACCTTATTGTTGACGAAACATTATCTGAAACAGAGGTCTCTGTTATAGCCAGCCGGTTCAAGCCAATGGAGATTATATATATCTCCTCACAAAAAAAGGAGGGGCCTGAAGAGATTTCCGATGAAAAGGAGACAGGTTTTATAAATATCAACACAATGTCGGACAATGCGGTTTTCCTTGCATCGTATCACCTCAAGCACATGGCGCTTTCGAACCTGAACCAGCTTCTTCTCGATTTTGACATATCCGCTTTTGATACTCAATATATAATCTATCTTCTCAATGATATACTTATGAACAGGACCGATGAAAATGAAGTTCTACGGAACATGAATATGCTCATTGAGCTTAAAAACTCCTTTGAGTTCTACATCGCACTCATTGAAAGAGACGGAGATACAGTAAAAACCCTGCTTGAAAAGGAGAAAGACTACCGGAAACTTGCGCCATACAGGACACTTGTTTCAAAAGTAAGCTCAATGAATCCCGGAAGGGAGGGGCAGCTCCTCTATACAGAATATGAAAATCTTGTAATGGACAGGCTCGAACAGCTCAAATCCTAAAAAAATTTTTAAATCCTGCCGGAAACTTTCGTATATGCTATATGGATCAATTCTGTTTTTTATGTATTCCCGATCAATGTCATTGAACACTTATGAGTATCAGCGTAACTCATAAACCCGTGACCCGTGTAATAAATCTGAACTACATTAATCGAGGAGTCCGCTATTTGAAAAAGTATATTGTTTTATTATTAATACTATCATTCTCTTCATCAGGAGCAGCAGAAAAAATTGAAGTCTGTTTTTCAGATCCTGAGAAGATCCGCAAATCAATTCCAGCCCCGGAGGAGAGTCTAATCAAGTTGATTAATTCCTCTTCCCGGAGTATAAACGGAGCATTTTATGATATATCTTCATTGACTGTGGCACAGGCCTTTATTAACGCTTCAAAAAGAGGCGTGAATGTAAGGCTTGTAACAGACAGCGATAATCTTTCAGGAAAAGCCATAGAATCAATCATTGATTCCGGAATCCCTGTTGTTGAAGATAATAAACCCGGGCTCATGCATAACAAATTTGCAGTAATTGACGGGTCCACTGTTTATACAGGATCAACCAATACCACAGATAACTGCGCATTTAAAAACAACAATAACTCAGTAATAATCCATTCATCTGAACTGGCGGATATCTATAATGCCGAGTTTGAGGAGATGTTTTCACATGGCGTTTTCGGTAACAGGAGAGATGTTCTTCCATTCGCGCCGCTACTGAATAAGTACTATGTAAAAATTGACGACACCCATATTAATGCATATTTCTCCCCCGAGGATAATGTAGAGAAAATAATAAATAACAGATTGAAAAAAGCAAAAAGTTCAATAAGGTTCATGGCTTTCTCCTTCACATCGGATGTAATTGCAGAGACCATGATTTCAAGGTTTAAAGAGGGTATCACTGTGGAAGGTGTTTTTGAAAGAAAAGGTTCAAACAGTGAGCATTCCGAATTCACAAAGATGATGATTGAAGGGCTTCCTGTTACTAAAGACAGAAACTATAAAATTATGCATCACAAGGTCATCATAATAGATGACAGCATAGTTATTACAGGATCATTCAATTTCTCAAAAAACGCGAACCGCAAAAATGACGAAAATATCCTGATTATTGAAAGCCGTGAAATAGCATCAAAATATAATGAGGAATTTTTCAGAATCTACAAAGGGGGTAGAAGATGAACTCCGGAATTCACGAAAACTACAGGCTCCCTGTTCAGAAGTGTATAGATGGTGAGAGCGTCAGGGACCTCTCCGACATAGAACTCCTTGCCGTAATACTTGGAACCGGCACAAAAGAAAAGGATGTCCTTGAACTTTCAGCAAGTTTAATCAAAAAAAACGGAGGGCTAACAGCAGTTTCACGCTGCGGCCTGAGAGAAATTGCCCTTGAGAAGGGTATCGGCCTGAAAAAATCTGTGAAGATCCTTGCAGCTTTTGAACTGGGGAGAAGAGCCATTACAGGAGCCCCTTACATGAACCAGTTGAGTACACCACTGGCGGTGTGGGAACTCCTCCTTCCGGAAACCGCAGGCCTTCAGAAAGAGGAGTTCCGCGTACTTGTAATAAACAATAAAAACATGCTTATAAAAAAGAGTGTTGTATCAATAGGTACCATCACAGAAGCAATTGTACACCCCAGGGAGGTTTTTCGCGATGCCATAAGAGAGGGGGGCTCAGGTATAATAGTAACGCATAATCACCCCTCCGGCAATCCTGCCCCTTCAAAGCAGGATATTGAAACCACAAGACGTTTAATCGAAGCGGGTAAAATTGTCGGCATACCTCTTGTTGATCATATAATACTCACTGATGCGACATTTTACAGCATGAAGGAGAACGGTTATATTCCATAAAAAAACTCCGGAACTCTTTTAGTGAGTCAATTATCATAAACAATTACCTCATTCTATTGACAAAAGAGAGATGTCATTGCCTAATCTGCTTGACTCGATCCTTTTTTTATAGTATAAATAGAATAACTCATTTTAAGTCGGGGATTTAATCATGAAAAAAACCTTTGCTGTACTTATGATAACTTTTTTAACAATAACAACCGGTGTTAAGGCTGAAGAGCCGGATTACGCAAACCAGATTCAGCCAGGTAAATGGCTGAAAAACATTCAGGTTCCTGTTGCACATGAAGGTGAAACATCAACAGCAAGGATACAGATTTTTTTCCCGAAAGATTATATAAAAGGGAAATACCACCGCACAGTAATAGCATTACACACCTATGGGGAGAGGGAGAACGAATGGGAGACAAACACCTCCATCGCGTCCCTTGCGAATAAATATAGTATTGTAGTTGTATGCCCTGCAATGAATAAATCACTTTCTGAAACAGCTTTCTATCCGGAAACTGCCTACAGGTGGAATATTCTCCCCGGGGGGAAATATATTGGTGAGACACTGATCACATTTCTCAACCGGACATTCTCTCTTGCTACAAAAAAAAGCGGCACAGGAATAATTGGTGTAACTGCCGGGGCGCGGGGAGCTCTTCTTGTTGCAGCAACCTATAGTGATAAGTTTGCTGCGGCAGCGGGGATCTCCGGGTATTACGATCAGTCAACTATGCCCACCAGTAAAATGATTGAATCTGTATACGGCAGTTACAGAAAAAACCAGCAGAGATGGGAGACTGAGGAGAATGTTCTGAAAATGGCGGATATGCTTAAAGGTGTCAGCGTATATATCTATCATGGAGAAAAAAACGACGCTTTCAATCCTATACAGTCTAAACTCATGGCAATACGCCTGAAACAGCTTGAAAAAAAAGATTCAGGTTACAGCATAACATATAAAGAAGGGAAAACCGGCGGTTACGGATGGCTCTACTGGAAAGGCCAGGCTGAGCCTGTAATGGAATTCATGAATGAAAAACTGAAGTAATCAGAGCAGGGATTTTTTAATATAATCAATATCACTTGCGGTTAATCTGAATAATTTATATACATTTTTATTAAGAGAGGCTGTGTCTCCTGTATTCTCTGCAATCTCCACAGATTCCTCCAGCCTCTTTTTTTCATCCCTGGTGAGGTACGGGACAGGGAGCTCCTCAATATGGCTCCGCAGAACCTTTACCGATGAAAACTTTTTCTGAAAAATAAACTGGTAAAGATCAGAATTAAAGAGCCCCATAATCAGTTCCGGAGAATATCCATCAAGTTCCGGTATTAAAATATTTGCGCTGTTCAGAGTGACCCTCCCCTCCCTGTCACAAGCAAAAATAAGCCTGTTTGAAATATACCTGTAAACCAGTTTATTCCTGTGCCTGTAATAGAATTCAGCCGCAGTCTGCTGAAATTTATCCGGCTCAAAAATTATAAAGGATTCCCCGTTTTTAATCCTGAAGGGGAGAATGTTCTTACCTTTAATCACAGGTTCACTCCCCTCCAGACATTCACTGGTCACATAACACTTGTTATCCCCTGTAACTATACCCAGTGCCCATTTTGCGCCATCTTTCAGATTACGATGTCCCCTTGAATAAACTTTTTCTATGATCCTCTCATCCTCAGGGGATATATTTATATCAAAAATATTATTACTACCTGTCATGAACCTTTTCTGGCTCACGGAATAGCCGCTCCCGCGGTTTACGATTTCAACAGAACCTTCACCCTTCTTTTTTATAATATCAATTATAACTGCCGAACTGAAGACGTTTCTGAAAATACGTTTCTCCTTTTCGATCCTTGTAATCATCGCGTTCTCAAGCATGAAATTCCTGATATCGTGGTGCATCCTTACATTAAGCACAGAATCAGGCAGTAGGAAAGAGAGCTTACCCCCTTTTTTCAGCATCCTCAGGCTCTTCACAAAAAAACATGAAAAAGATTCCCCTGATGTAATCTCAGGATAGAGATACCTGAGGATAGAAAGTTCCTCTTTTCTGTAGTGTGAGCCCCATGGCGGATTTGTTGCTATGATGTCAAATTGCGGGAGGGAATCTATACTGTCGAAAAGAAGAGATTCATTATAATTCATCAGTGAATCGTTACAGAAAATTTTCGGCTCAAAATCGGTCTCTCTGAACCTGATCATAATGTTTATTCTCGCAACATTCACCGCAACAGGGTCTATGTCAATACCGTATATCGATTCAGGATTACCGATCTTCTCCGAAAAAGCGAGAAGAAACTGCCCTGTTCCGCAGCATGGATCAAGAAACAATCCCCCATCACAGGCAAGCCTCTCCGCTATTCTGTTTACAATCCAGTCAGGTGTATAGTACGATCCTAATTTTGATTTCTCACCTTCAACAAGGATCGACTGGTATATTATTCCCGAGATATTCCCCTGTAAAGGCAGAGGAAAATCGAGTATTTTCACCGCCTGTTCATTTATTCCGGCAGCAACATGCTTCCGCCATTCATTCAGCGCCATGGCGATATTTTTATGTTTCCGGATAATTATTTTTTCATTCCGGATTATGTCGCATTGCTGATCAGCATCTATCAGACCGTGCATTCGTAAAATACTTACGCATACTATAAACATTGCAAGAGAAGAATCGAGTTTCTGCTCCCTTATATAATCAGATAGAGCAGCCACCTCTTTCCTGGCGGAATCTGTTTCAAAAAGTTCATCAGGGATAAATGTTTTTGATGAGCCTGTTTTGTTTGCCCTGCTGTTAAGCCTGTCAAGTTCGCCGTTTTCGATACGTCTCTGAAGAAGAAGCACATCATCCCTGAGGAAGGAAAACTCATTTTCACCGGAGACAGAGCTGATGAAACCGTGGCGCACCCAGTTTCTCACTGAGGACACGGATATCCCCAGCAGCCTTGCTGTTTCAGAACTTGTGAGCACCTGTTTTCCTGATAGAGATAGTTTCATTCAGACCTGTAACGCTGTATTTACCCCCTGCGGTAAACAATCTTCCCGTTGCATATTGTGTACTCTATGCTTCCATAGAGTTCGCGGCCTGTAAAAGGAGTATTTTTACACTTCGACATCAGAAACTGCTCATCCACTTTTATCTTCCTTTCAGGATTAATAATTGTTATATCAGCATGTCCCCCTGTTTTCAGAACACCCCTGTCAAGATTGAGAATCCCCGCAGGATTGCATGTCACTTTTGCGAAGGCCTGTATATATGAAAAATTATTCTTTCTCACAAGTTCGGTGATGATAAGCGGCACTGATGTTTCAAGCCCGATGATACCGAAGGGAGCATACTCTATCTCCTGCATCTTCTCATTTGGCGAATGAGGAGCATGGTCAGTTGCAATAACATCAATTGTCCCGTCTCTGAGACCTTCAATGATCCCTTTCCTGTCACTCTCAGTACGAAGCGGCGGATTCATCTTTGCCATGGACATCAGTTCCTCCACTTCGTCATCAGTGAGTGAGAAGTAGTGCGGAGCTGTTTCACATGTAACATTTATCTTATCGTTTTTCCCTCTGCGTATTATTTCAACTGATCCCTCAGAAGAAACATGGCAGAAATGGATCTTCCCTTTTGTCAATTTCGCGAGGAGTATATCCCTTGCAATCATTACTTCCTCTGCCTCGCGGGGAATCCCTTTAAGTCCAAGCCTGATTGAATTAAGACCTTCATTCATGAGTCCGTCATCAGCAAGAGATTTGTCCTCTGCATGGGAAAGTATGGGAGCGCCGAACATTCTTGAATATTCAAGAGCTCTACGCATGGTGATAGAGCTCATTACAGGCTTACCGTCATCAGTAAAAGCAACAGCTCCACCTTTGATAAGCTCACCCATCTCGGAGATCTCCTCCCCCTTCCCCCCTTTTGTAATATTCGCCGCAGGGAAAACATTAATCGGCCCCTTTGACGCTTCCATAATTATGAAACGGACAAGGGCCTGGTTATCTATTACCGGTGTAGTGTTCGGCATTGTACAGACAGAGGTGAATCCGCTCTTTGCCGCAACCATTGATCCGCCGAGAATTGTCTCCACATCCTCGCGCCCCGGTTCCCTGAAGTGTACATGCATATCTATAAGCCCCGGAAGAACAATGGATCCCCCGGCATCGATAATTTCATCTTCTGCTGATGTCTTTATATTTCTGTCTATGGCTTCAACTCTGCCGCCGCTTAAAACAACGTCAAGCCTGTCATCTGTTCCTGATGCGGGGTCTATAAGCCTTCCATTTTTTATCACTATTCTCATATCTTCAAGCTTCCTGGTTCTCTTCGTCTTTAAAAGGTGTCCCGCCTGCAAGGAGATAGAACACCGCCATTCTTACTGCCACTCCGTTTGTCACCTGTTCATTTATTATGGAATTCGGATGGTCCGCAATGGCGTCGTCAATTTCAATACCCCTGTTCATTGGGCCCGGATGCATGATGATTACATCTGACTTACACTTCGCGAATCTCTCTTCAGTAAGGCAATAAAGCAGATTATACTCCCTTATTGACGGAAACAGCGACCCCTGCTGCCTCTCCCTCTGAATCCTCAGCATATTTACAACATCAAGATCAGGGAGCAGTTCATCAAAGTCATAAGTCATATCAACGCCGTACTGTTCAAATTCATCCGGAAGGAGAGTTGAGGGGCCGCATAACGTAACCTTCGCTCCTAATTTTTTGAAAGCCAGAAGATCCGATCTTGCTACACGTGAATGTTTGATGTCCCCGATAATCCCTATGTGAAGCCCCTTGAGTGTGCCTCTTTTCTCAATGATTGAATAAGTATCAAGGAGCGCCTGAGTCGGATGCGCGTGGAATCCGTCACCGCCGTTTATCACGGAACCGTCTATATTTTTAGACAAAAAATGCGGCGCTAAAGATGCCGCATGTCGCATTACAATATAGTCAGCCTTCATGGCTTCCAGGGTCCGCACCGTGTCAATGAGCGATTCCCCCTTTACAACGCTGGATGTTGTAACAGGGACATTGATCGTGTTTACCGATAGCATTTTGGCTGCCAGTTCAAAACTGAGACGAGTCCGTGTGGATGGCTCATAAAAGAGGGTGCATACTGTTTTACCTCGAAGTACAGGTACTGTTTTCACATCACGGGTAAAAACATCCTTAAAGTACTTTGCTGTGTCGCATATTAATAAAATCTCCTCAGGGGAGAGCGACTTGATATCAAGCAGATCTTTTCTGTTCAGTGCATTCATGCAGATAGTTTATCCCCCGGCTTGGAATTATGTCAATTATTTTTATGTCACATTAGATGAATTTTCCCTGAACCTTTAAAAAACAAGTTCACGGCATAAGCTTTTCAAGGTCCTCTGTATTCTTTATAATTATATTAATCTTCCTGTTCAGCTTTGCTATAAGATCATTCAATGTATCACCCATTCCGGCGATAGCCTCAATGTTTCGTATATGCTCGCTGATTCTGTCTCTCATCTGCTCTGCCCGTTCATTCCCCTGCCCTGCAATCAGCACAGCTTTTTCAATTTCTGAAAAAATCCTGTGAATACTATCCCTGTATTTAAGGAAAGAGGCTTTCAGCTCAGATGCTGCCTCAGCATACTTTCCGGTATCATTTTTCTGTTTTTTTTCAGGAAGCGGATTATTTCTCACTGATAAATCAGTAAGAATCCCGAGAGCTTTTCTGCTCTCCCCCTCATACTCCGTAAAAAGACCGGCAATAGAAGAAAAACTCCTCCTGATTTCCTTAGACCCCGCAAGAGAACTCTCCGCCAGTCTGCCGATCTCCTCTGCAACAACGGCAAATCCCCGCCCCGAAGTTCCTGCCCTTGCTGCCTCAATTGAAGCATTAAGTGAAAGAATATTTGTCCTGTCGGATATATCATCAATACTGTCAAGTGCTGATTCAACTACCGGGAGCATACGGTTTATTTCAGCGGCAGTATCAAGAGATCTTCCGAGATGCGTAACTGCTGTATTAATATTTTCTGAGAAAACTTTTTCTGTTTCAATACTCAGATCACTTTGTTCCGGTTTCTCTGCTCTGTCCGTTAAACTATCAATAAGCTGCATAATAACACCGGCGTCGGATTCTTTAATAGCGGACACACCGCTCTCCCCCATATCCCGGAGGATCTGTGAATCGTTCACCTGCTTTTTAATATTTTCAACAACATCCGAAAGCTTTGCCCATCCGTCAAGAGCGCTCTTAACAAGAGAATCGGACATATCTGTAAGCTCGCTCCCTATCTGTATTAGCTCAAAGACTATATCCCTCTGTGATTCAAAGGAAATTCTCAGATGTTCCACCATGAGCACAACACGTCCGATGAGCTCCTTGAATACAACGCTTGTGAACATAACAGGCACAAGTATGGGGAAAGCCCCTTTTGCAATCATCATCGCAGCAGGTATGGAGTCAGCTGCTGCGCCGTAGAGGCCTATTGCCTGCACAACAGCAATTGAAGCGAAAGCCGTAACAAGCCTCCCCCTGTAACTCTCCCTGAATCTTGCGAGATAATAAATTGAAAAGCCCAGCACCACAAGGAAAAATAGAGAAAAGAACCCCTGCGCCCCGGACTTCCAGAACTCCATACCATCTTTAAAAACAACAAGCCACCATATCTGCATTGCAATATAAATAACTACTGAGATGATCATTCCGCTGTTGATAAACAGAATAAACCTTTTCCTGTCCATGACAAAGTCGCAGGTAAAAGCCCTTGCAAGGGAAAGCACATTGAGGGAAAAGAGCATGTTGAACACCAGGGGAAAAAACCTCTGCCCCGCCTTAATTCCATAGAGTGATTCAAGAATATATATCACAGCAGTACCGCCGCTGATCGCTGTAATTGCCGAAGCCGCGGCCAGTTTGTATAACAGAGACTGGTCCCTGGTTCGCCAGAACTCCGCAGCAAGAATATAAAGCATCATTGAGAAGAGGGCTCCCTGCACAGTATAGAGAACCGCAAGGCCGCCGGAGCTTTCAAGGAATCGTATCAGTCCCATGCATTACCCCGGTTATGATTTTGTTATCCACTGATACCCTTTATAAATATAGAAGATACCGATGATTATAACTGACACAGAAAAAACAATTTTAATCAGACGGACAGGGAGAAATCTTGCGACATAGGGGCCTATCTGCCCCCCTATCAGCACTCCTGAACCTGTAAATATCCACAACTCCCACATTATGAGCCCTGCCTGAAGATTCAGTATTGTTATAATCCAGTCAGCTGTGGCCTCAACAAGTATAGCTGTTGCATTGGCTCTTTTAGTTTTTACATTAAGCCCCTTTTCAAGGAGAGGCTGAGACAACTCGCAAACACCTGTGCCAGTGGAAGCTGAGAAAAATCCTCCGATTGGCGGAATCCACATTAAAGGGTATATATCTTCAACGGGAAGATTCTCTTTTGTACCATAAAATTTTCTAACGGCATTAATGAACTGCATGCTGGCAATAAATATTATTATAAAACCGAGAACAAGCTTCAGAAGATTTCCGTTTATTACAAGAAGGGCGTGATTACCAAGCACAACACCAGGTATTGTGAGCATAACCATTGTAAACCCCACAGGGAGTTCCACCATTTTATAATAGATGTAGCGGACTGCCCCGCTTGTCATTCCGATTGTCTCAGTGGCAATCCCTGTGGCCACAGCTGTCTGAATCGGCAGGTTAAGAAATATATTATATATCGGCTGAAAGAGCACACCGCCGGAGAAACCTGAAGAATTGGCAAGAACTGCAACCACCACAGCAACAGGGAACATATACCAGTATTCGAAACTCATCACTCACCATCCTCATACGGATCGATGTCCTTATAATCACCTAACACTCTGTCAATCTCTCTCTGTTCAATCTCAGTGCGGATCGCGTAAGTTTTATACATCTTCATAAAAGTTTCAAGATTACCCAGATCAAACATAATCCCCTCAAGCTGCTTAACCACATCACCCGATAGATTTACAATTGCACGGTAATCGGAGATCTTCATTCGCCTGCTTTCAAATATTACATCAGCTTTGCCGTCACCTGTAATTGATGATATTTTCTGCACAGCTTCATCCAGTTTTGCTTTATGTCTGAAAATCTCCTGGCGAATCTCCATAATCATATCCTGGAGATTCACATTCATATGATTAATGAGCATCGCTATCTGCCCGATTTCATCATCAGTCATAACGGGGACAGTGATTGTGAGGTCCCCATCAGCGATCTTTTTTGTTGCTTCGACTATACCATGCATGGGGGAAACTATGTCCCGCGTAAACATAACGAAAGCCCCTATAATGCTCGCAAATACCACAAGGAGCAGAAGTATCATCCTGTTTCGAAGAGATGCAATGGGCTCACCCACTGCATCCGCCAGGCCCTGCTGATTTATAAGCTTAGCGCTTTCTTTCGAAAGGGTATTCTCCGAATATGTTATGAAATTTTTGCGTATTTCATTCTGCAGCCTGCCTGAACTGAATTCAAATATAATCTCCGCGCTGACAGATATTGACACAATAGAAATCAGTATAAAATAGAGTGTCAGTTTTCTTCTCAGCCTTGAACTTTCTTTTCTGTTTTTCTGCATCAGCCGGTCCGTTTTGCTTGATTAAAATTCAGTTAACTGCCTTTTTAATTTAATTATTTTCAATAAAAAAAACAAGATTTACTAATATGTGAAAAAAGAAGTATAAATGGGGAGATATATTTCAATGATCCCGGCCGCATATATTAAAAAATCTTATCAAATCACTTCTTGATAACTCCGGGCTCTCATTAAAAAAAGCTGAGGATCTCTGCATCTTCCACTCTCTCTCAGATGAAAAAACATTATAAAATACAGAAGGGAAAACCTGTATTTTCATCCCTTTCATAAAAGTGATTGTATCCTCAATCTCCTTTTTATCCTGCCCGGGCATACCTAAGATAAAGTAACCCCTGACATTGAGTCCCGATTTTTTCGCGCTTTCAGCAATAGAACGGAATCTGGCAGAATCAAATGGACGCCGGTTTACTGACTGCACTTCAGCAGATTGTGTTACAAGAGATATGTTCAGCTCATTAAAACCCGCGAGTTTCATCAAAGGGGGTATCTCTTCATCCAGATTTTCAAGTGATATGCCGTTCATTGCAGTGAATTCAGGGAAAAAATTCATCTTCTCTTTCATTTCAATAATTGCTGCAAGCATCTGCTGCGCATATTTTTTTGTCGGGAAAAGATTATCATCCTCAAAATTGATTATATCTGCTCCGTAATTTTCACAGCATTGCATAATCTCATTCAGCACATCTTCAATCTCCCTGCTCCTGTATCTGTTCCCCCAGATTGTTCTACCCGTACAGAACTCGCACCTGTTGGGACAGCCCCGGGAAGAGATCATAGAAACAAAATTTTTTCTGTAAGCCCTGAAGTCCCGGTGGAGCAGAAGATCCCTTGCGGGGAACGGAAGATTTTTAATATCAGGAGCATCTGTCATAGAGATTTTCTGTTCATCACTGCTCTTTGCCGAGACTATCCCGGGAATACTCTCAGGCTCCCCCCCTTTTTCGAGCAACTGTACCAACCTGACAGCGCCAATTTCACCCTCCCCCTTAATAACATAATCAACTTCAGTTTTATTAAGATAATAATCAGTGTGGAGTGACGGATGATATCCTCCAACCGCAACTATAGCATTTTTATGATATTTTTTTATTATAGAAATCAGTTTCTCTGCTTCCTGGTAATATGTTGTAAAAAGCGATGATATGAAATACAGGTCAGAGGGATTATTTTTTATTCTTGCTTCAATCTCCTGCCAGCTCATTCCGTAATGCGTATAGTTTTTGAAGGGAAATCTGATTTGCGGATCAGGATGGTCAATATACTCTTTAAGATAGCTGAACTCAGAGGGGAGATCAACTACCTGTTTTTTCCCTGTGTGGCAGTTCAGAAGTTCAGGATTGTACCCCGCTTCCCGGAGTGATGACGCTATATATAATAAACCAAGGGGCTGCCGCCTGATCCCTGTTATGTAAAAATCCTCAACAGGGGGATTTACCAGAAGAATCTTCATTTCCGGAATTTGAAACTGAATCTGCTTTTTTTCGGCTTGAGCATATTCTCATTTATACTTTTAATCATGCTGCTGCCGGCCTTTGCATTGAGCATTATTGCAATCTGCCTGCAGTTTATCACACAGGCTTCGCAGAACATACAGTCATCTGGCCTGGCGACAAAGGCAACTTTTACTTTACTGCCGTCACACCTGTCACGCATTTCGATAACCTTCATAACGCAGGCATCCGCACATTTACCGCAGCCGTTACATGCTTTTTCATCTATTATTAAAGGGCTTCTGTTTTCAGTCATGAATATTATTCACTCCGTTAAATAACAGATGCTCTGATTAAAATTTCATGTCAATCTTTTTCATTACCCGGCATATACACAAAAAAACAGATTCCATAACGGAATCTGCAAACGGGGGAAAACTTTCTGAATGCCGGTATAAACCGGTATGATAACTGTTAAATTCTCTCTGAAACCACATACAGAGAAATTTCCGCTGCTGTTACACTGCTTATACCTGTGTAAAGCAATGAACCTGTCCACATAGCACCGAGCAGTATAAAGAGTGCCGGATCCCATATAAAAACGAGGCCATTATAAAGAACCGGCTCCACTGATGCCGAAGGATTAAAAATCATAATGTATACCGCATAATAAAAAATCAGAAAAAGACTCATAAGCTGATATGCAGAAATCTTTGTACATCCTCTGTAATCAGAACGGAGAAATTCTGATAGGAATCTCCACCCCTGTGTAACTGTAAGAGAGACAAAAAATGAAATTATAAAATTTCCATTAAAAAACAGATATACTGATATGCATGCTGTCACTGTGTATAACACAGCAGTAATCCCCTGCACAGGGACAACAGGGCTCCCGTCAAGATGATCGTGATATGAAATTTTTTTTGTATGTCCGGAGAATATAAAGTTCCATTTGGAAAATATCTCCCTGAAAAAAAGCGGGAGTTCCGAAACCGGCTTACCGTAACAGCATCCGAAACTGATACAGGCAAGCCTGCCAATACCCTCCCCTATGGCGTATGCTGCTGTAAGAGATGCTATAATTACAATTTCATTAACTTCAGCAAGCCTGTTCCCCGCGAGCAGTAAATTATAACCTTTAATAATCCATGGTGCAGCAGCAAACATCACAAAAGATGCGCCGCCAACAGTTATTGTATTTTTTTTTCTCTCTACAATATAGGCCATAATTTTTGCAGCAGGGATGAATAGCGCCATAATTCCTATTGAAACGCCCCCTATGGTGATCCAGGTTTCCCCTGCTGATGATGCAAGAATAAAGAAAAGCACCATTGCAAAAACATACCCCGTTGAAAGTATTATACCGTAATAAGTAATATTAACCCCTCTCCATCTCCCGTTTACATTTTTATGAACAGGTATTGAAGCAAAGACCTGCCACCTCTCACCCGGAAGAAACCTGAATGCAAAAAAATAAATTATCAGAAGTACTGAACAAATTGAAACTGAAAATAATATATTAATCATTAAATTCCTCTTATCGTAATGCTTTACCGATTGATGACCTGACTTTAATCTCTGTTTCAACAACGGGCCTGGAAAAGCTCTTCATAAAGCGGGTTTCAATTCCGCTTTTTACACAGTTTTCAATAAGGTCACTGTCAAACTGCATCCTCCCCTTTTCAAAGATCAGTATATCAACAGAGCTCCCCGGCCTGAAGAGACTCTTCGGCTGCCCTTTCTTAAGAAACATCCCGTGCATCAGGGGTGACGGGCTTTCATATCCCCTTTCCGAATAGCATTGAACTATATCGCCAATCATCAGGGCTGCCACTTCAATCATTGCAACTTTACCGCACCCTGTGCCGCCCCTTACATCCGTATCAATTATTGTTACCACTCTTTTATTCCTTGAATAAGCTTTATTCACAGCAAGTACTGCACCGGGATTGCAGGAATTATAAGCGCCATCTATCTCATAAAAATCCGCAACTATTCCTGAAACAGGAACATGGCTGTAATGATATTTATCCGGAGTGAGCCTGAATACCGCATAGTCACCGTTATTAAATAACGGGCTCCATCCCCTCTTTACATCCAGAAGATCCTCCAACGAAAAAAATTTCTCTTTCAGAAAAATGAGACTCTCTGATTCAAAAGAACCGGTGATGATCCTTGAATCTGCCGGAGAGACAACTGCGTTCTCTTTCAACGGCATGGGCCTGCACTCCCCGTACCGGATTTTTCTTTCAAAAAATTTTCTGGCTGTATCAAGTGATTCAACGGAATCATAAAATTCTGTTATATCTATATCTGATGATTTCAGAAAACCTGCCCCCCCGGTGAGCCATTTACCTGCGGGAAAATCGTAATTAATCCATGCCATTAAAGAAGAGAGACGCTTTGATGTAACCAGCCTATAAACAAGGGAACTCTCCTCCCTCATAACTGAATAAAGATAATTAACCAGGCGGTCGTGATAAAACTGTTCATCCGCAACCTCCCCTGTTTCCCTGACTATATACTGATGCTTCATCCTGTAACCGTGTTTTATACTAAAATTTTTTAAGCTGCCGTGTAATCCAGCATGTCAATTTTAAGAGAAATAAGAAGGAGGTGAATTGCTGACCTCAGAAATAAAACAGGTATATCCCCTGTCATAAGCTCCCCCCTGTGTGATTCCACAAAATCTGCCGCCCCTTTAAGGCCCAGAACATTTCCCAGTGCTGACTGTATCTCCTGCGGGAGTGAATCATATTTTTTATCGATACCCTCTGCACATTTTACAAAAATCTCAAGGGATTCAATCATATGCTTTTCCCTTAGGTTCTCCCTGTAATACTTCTCCGCACAAAGATTAAATTCATCAGACTTCACATTCAGAGCTTTCTTCTCCCCTGCAAGGTCCATCACTCCTTTATTAATCCTGGCAGATGCTGAATAAATCTCCGGCCTATTTACCCGGAGCTCAAGGTCTCTCATGGTCTCTTCCATTCCAAGATTCTCAATCAAATCCGCACCATCGCGCCGCAGGAGCTTAACAAGCCCCTTCTGATATTCACTGATATAAACCCGGGTGTAGCCCTGATACCTGCTGCTGTTTCTGCATCCTGCAGTCTGTTTTAATATTTCTCCCATAAATAAATTGCTGTTGTTTTTTCTTACATAAAAAGTCGGTATACCGATAGATGAACCGAAGATTATCTGCCTCCTTTCACTCTCATTTTCTGGGGAGTCAGGTATACTGCTGTGTGTTATCCCGCCATTCAGTATATACTTATACGCAAGAGCTGTAATCAGTATCTGCAGGTTTACTGAATGCTTCAAATCACTGTTAAGGCTTTCAAAGAGCGAATAGTATCTCCCCTCAAAACCTGTGTACCCGTTTTTCGCAACGCTTCTGAGCCTGTAAAGAGTATAAACGGACATGCTGCTGTCAAATATCCCCATTGATACAAGGTCCTGCTTCAGCTTTTCATCATTGCCTATAATTCCATTAAGAGCCGGGCTCTCGTCAGTACTGAGCAGTGCCACAAGATAATCGATTAGCCTGAAATCATTTACATAATCACCCCTGAGACGGAATGTCCGTGCCATGAAGCGCTCAAACCATTCAGGCCCGAAGGGTATTACAGAATTCCCGAAGATCTTAATATCAGCTTTTTTAAGCCATCTGCGCCAGATCATCCTGACATAAGTATAATCCAGTTCATGGCAGAGAAAGCCCAGCACCTTCTCCGGGCGAAAATCCTCGTAGCCTAATCTGTACGGAGCAGCAGTGTAATTCCCTGTGAATAGAGGAATGAAATGCTCATAAATTTTAATCGCAAGATCACCGAAATACTTTTCGTAAACAGGACCGTAACCTGTATCTCCCCTTTTCATAAGAGAATTAAGCTTCCTGCTTCCGATACTTATATGTGTGCCGTTATTTGCCAGGCTTATGTTGGAGATCCCCTTAAGGTAAACCCTGTTATCAGGCAATATCCCCGCCTCCTTCAGCTTAAGAATTGAATTGAGGCTGCTGCGTGACAGCACCTGATGGCAGAGATTCATGTACGCATGCTTCTCCTCCCCCCTGTCCCATCCTGAAAGGCAGGGGCTCATAAAAAGTTCCCTGTAAAATGAATCTGTCACCAGCTCATTGAGCCTCTTCTGCCTTACCGGCGGATGAGGTGAAAAATAGAGAGAAACCTCCTGCCCGTTTGCCGTAAGCCCGAACTTTTTATTTGCATACATTACAAGCATCTGGGTAAGGAGATAGCTCTTCAGGTTCTGTTCCATTATATTTTCTGAAACAGTTTTTCCTCCGCCGTTTTGAACAGGGAAGAATGAAACTATTTCCGGAGATGTATTATCATTAAGATAGCAGCTGAGATAATCCTCGCCGCTTTTCCTTATAACATGGTGTATAAAAGTTTCACCGCTTACAGCGTCTGCAAGGGAAAGTTTCAGCAGATAACTGACAGGGACTCTGAGGTTCTCCACACCATTATGCATAACAGTAAAATTCTTTGCATCAAGCCTCTCCCCGCTGTCGGGCTTCCCTTTGTCAGATTTAAGATCTCCTCTGAAAACATTATCAGCATACCGGCTCAGTGTATTACGCGGAAACCTGACCCAGCTGTTCTCCCATATTCCGCTCCTGTTATCGTCAATAAATTCAGAAATCTCCTCAATTCTCTTACCAGGAAGATCTCCTCTTTCACTTCTTTTCATCAGATTTCTGAGATAACGGGATTCCCTTATAGAGATCGCCAGGTCAACATCCCCGGATCTCCCTCTCACTGCTGTCTGAAATTCATTTTCAATTCCGCAGGTAACATCTTCACCGGTATAAGGAATCTTTTCAGGATCAATACCCCCGGCTTCTCTTAAACCGAGACTGTTCCTGAACTCATTAACAGTATGAACTTCCCTTATATTATGATTGATATTATTCATGCTATCCCCTATAGTCGCTGAGTAACTAAAATCTTTTTATGTAAAAAAAATGCCAGCTATATACTAAGAAATTATAAATAAATACCGGGTGGCGCGATGAAGAAAGTGATTTCACTGATACTTATCCCCGCAATAATACTTACAGGCTGTTCAGGCCTTAATACTAAAGATGACTATAACAAATCCACATCGCATCTCGCCTCTGATGATATAACAACTGCACTTAAATCACTGCCGCGCGGCGAAGGTAAAACCTTCATCACAATTATGGAAAGCACATACCTTAATCTCCTTGCAGGCAAACCTGAGATTAACACTCTTGCGGCATATTCCCGCACAATTGAAAACCAGGTGAGATATAAAATTTCAAGGGGCGTTAAATCTTTTTTCTTCATAGAAACTCCTGACGGCTATTACGCTTCTGAGCATGAAATAATCTGGATGCATTTTCTCCTCTGCTGGGGTTATTCACTTAAAGGGGATATTGAATCTGCAAGGGTTGAAGTAAACAGGGCTGCCGTTCTCCTGAGCAACGAGTTCAGTTCTGAAGGTAGATTTGATGATCCTTTCATGCGGATAATATGCGGACTGATGTGGAATATATGCGGAGAGTGGGATGATGCCCGCGCTGACTTCAGGCGTGCTCTTCAGCTTGATCCGAAAATTAAATGGCTTAAACCGCTTGTAAATATGGAAGAGGCCCCTGCGAATATGGTGCTGCTGCTTGGCGGAACAGGCTACGAACCGTACTGGGACCCTGACGCGAAAGGTCTTGTGCGCGGTTTACGTGGTGTCTCTTTTAAGAGTAAAGGTTCACGAATCGGCATAAGTCTCTCCGGCGGGGAATACGAATCATTAAATCTCTTCATCACTCCTGATTCATCATACTGGTACAAACGCCATGAAGTACGCAACAGCGAACTGTCAGATGTAATTGATGATTTCAAATATACACAGAAATTCGGTGTCAGTTCCGGGAAACTTGTTTCTCATATTGCGCTGGCAGTGGGGGGCGGTCTCCTTATCTTTACATTAATCGGAGGAGCAGGGCTGGGGCTTGTTGCACTTGGGGCTTACGCGAATTCAGGAGAAGTTATGGGAGCAGGCGCTGCGGTTTTTGTTTACGGCGGATACAAGGGGTATGATTTTGCATCTGAACAGTGCAGCGACGCAAAAACAAACTACAGGAAAGAGATGAATCCTGCGGATAAATACAGATTTGTCAGATTCCTGCCGGAATACGGATGGCTCGGCTGGAGTTCCAAAAAAATTACTCCGCCGGTATCGATCAAATCCGGGACAAAAAAAATTCTGCTGAAAAACAGCTATGTAATAAAAGGAAAGGGTAGAACCATGACTTTCGGTTACTATCCCGACACAAATCAGTGAACACAATTATGCTTATTTTTTGATGATCCAGGTTTCAGCATCATCAAAATTATCAAAAAAACCATTTATTTTATAGCCAAGTTTCTTTGTTATATGCATGTCATATAATCCTGCGCAGACTCCTCCAACTGACTTTTCAAGCGCAACAAAAGCTGTAACAAAGGAGCCATGATTATTAATATAACCGAGAACTTTCTCTTCAACATATTTCTGGGAGGAGGGGGGAACGACTCTCTGGTACCTGACATCACATATAGTTTTATAAATATTTTTTTCTGTCATAAAATTAAAAATGAGATCTATTGCGGCCCTGAAATCTGTGCCGGGGCAGAACCCTCTCCACTCCTGATAGAGAATACTGCTCTCTCTATCAAATGATATTACAACATACTCATTGCTGTAAACCGGCTCCGGATTTTCTTTTTCTCTTGAAACAGGTACGGCCCCTGTAAATTTTTCATGTACTGCCTTATGTTTTCTTATCTGAAAAAATTTCTTCCCTGAAACTGAAAATACTGACCGCATGACCTGTTCCTTCCTCTAAAAACTTTTATTTTTCAAAAATTGAATAATATTAATTCTTTTAAATAACGTGCGTTTTTAATGAATATCAGGTAAAAAAATTCACAATCTCAACGGATTAATTTTAAAAATTATGCAGCTCCTATTCTTTAATACTCTCCCATCAGGTTTTTATTCTTGAAAATAAACTCCCTTTAACCGGAAAGTCTATATTAAAGAAAAAGCAAAAATAAAGAAGGTAAACTGATGCTTTTAGATTCACATGCGCACTTTGATATGATACTGGAAGACAAAAAAGTCTCTGAAGATGAGCTTATTNNGCGTACAGGTTTCCATTGAAACAAAGGGTTTTGCCTGGTCGCGGGATTTTGCAAAGAGAAATCATACGGCAGGGCTTTACTATACCCTTGGAATACACCCCTCCTCAAACGCTGATGATTCTGCTCTTGAGAAACTGGCGGTTTTCACGGACAGGGAGATGGATTCAGGCGACAACAATCTGCTGTTAGGTATTGGTGAGTGCGGTCTTGATTTTTACCGGATGCACCAGCCTGAAGAGATACAGCGCAAATCCTTTGAATTCCAGATCGATCTCGCTCAAAAACACGGGCTCCCTCTCATAATACATATACGTGACGCCATGGATGCGGGAATAGAAATTCTTACAGCAAAGAAAACCTGCGGCGGAATAATGCACTGTTTTGCCGGAGATTCAAAAGCAGCAAAGCGGGTACTTGACCTCGGATTTTTAATCTCCTTCGCAGGGAACGTCACATATAAAAATGCAGTGGAGCTTCATGATGCAGCAGCATATGTTCCCCTGGACCGTATACTAATTGAGACAGACTCCCCGTTCCTGACGCCTGTTCCTCTACGGGGAAAACCGAACACACCGCTATACATCAAGCATACGTATCAGTTCATTTCTGATCTAAAAAATATACCTGTATCTGATCTTGAAAATGCTGTAACAGAAAATTTCAGGAAGCTTGTCAGAAAATGAGTTTAGCAGAGAAAGGGATTATTGTCCGCAGGACACTTGAGACGGATCTCCGGAGTATATACCTCGCAGCATCAGAAACAAAAAAATTCTGTCCGGGCAATTTAACAGCAGAGCGTCTTGCAGATCTTTTCGCTTCCGAAAATTCTGTTCTATACAGCGCTGTAAGGAAAAAAAATCTTCTCGGCTTTATCCTGGGGACTGCAAGAGAGAATGACGCCGTTATCGAAAAATTTTTTGTAAAAGAAAAGTTCCGCCACAGCGGAATAGGTTCTCTCCTGCTTGAAAAATTTTTACTGAGTTCTAAAAAAACCGGTTCATACAATTTTTTTATTGCCCTCCCCGCAGAAAACCGGGAGGCTCTAAACTTCTTAACCAAAAGGGGATTTGTTCAGTCAGACAATACAATAAATCTCCGTAAAAAAAATTTATAAACGGGACAACATGGCTTTACTGATAGATGGTTTCAATCTCATATATAAATTCCCGGAACTTGAAAGTCTCATGTGCTACGGCCAGCTTAATAAAGCAAGGGAGGGGCTCCTTGTAATACTTCGCGATTACCAGAAGATAAAAAAAGGGGGTATTACAGTAGTCTTTGACGGGAAAAAAGAACCCTCAATAGAAGTAAGAAGCGAAAAAATCGGTTCAATAGATGTTTACTACTCCCTCGATTACTCTGCGGACTACCTGATTAAACAGTTCATAAAAAAAGATATGAATCCGAAAATGATAACAGTTGTCACATCCGACAAAGATATTATATTTTATATAAACAGGTTCGGGGCAAAGAATACAAGCAGTGAAAAATTTGCCGAACATGTTAACTCGGTTTTTAAAACCTCACGTCTCGCCGATGAGGAAAAAATGGAGGAACAGGGGAAGGTGAATCCGTCCATCAGTGACGATGAGCTCTCCTACTGGCAGAAGATGTTTTCGGGAAAAAAAACAGTCAAGAGGTGATCCAATGACATCAATAGATTATATGAAAGTACTTGATATTGCGGCCCTTGCAATGGAATCTGAATCTCATATCCAGGTTGAAGCTCTTGACCTGAAAAAATTTAAAGCGAATATAAAATCCCCCGAAGGGAAAGATATTGAACTCCTTGCAACGGTCTCCGATTTCGGCATGGAGCTCTCCATTGACCGCGATCTCTTTGAACCGAAACAACTCCGCAAATGGCTCGCGGAATTTGAATACCACCTTGAACAGCACTTCTTTAAAAATGTTGTAATAGAAGACACAGAAAACAGCAGGGAATTTAAAATAAAAATCAATTTTTAATATTTTTATTCCTTGAATAAAATTCTGAAAGCTATAATCCTGACTGCATATATAAAACTATTTACCGGGGCATTTCTGAAAAATTTATTTTAGGATGAGGTAAACTCATGAGCGGTGAACCAAACATAAAACTTACAAAAGATGGTCACATTGCGACCGTAACTTTCTGTGACCCCAGCGGACTTAATCTTTTAAACAAAGATACTGTTCTTACACTTGCAGAGATACAGGAGCAGATTTCGCAGGATAACCAGTTAAGAGTTGTAATAGTTAATTCCTCCGGTGCGCATTTTTCAGCAGGTGTTGACACTGCATTTCTCAAAACTGTTGATACAAGATTCGTTAAAGATAACCTGAACTTTCTTCAGAGAACATTCAGCAGGTTTCAGGAACTCCCTATACCTGTAATCTGTGCAATAAAAGGATTCTGCCTCGGAGGCGGACTTGAACTGGCGCTGAGCTGTGATATAAGGGTTGCAGCAGAGGGAGCAACACTTGCACTCCCTGAAGTAAGATTCGGTCTAACAGCAGACCAGACCGGGACAACAAGGCTGACAAAACTTGTGGGCATAGGACAGGCTAAAAAGCTCATTCTCTGCTGCGAAATGATCGATGCTGCTGAATCATACAGGATAGGACTGGTTGAATACCTTGTCAAACCTGAAGAACTTGATGACACAGTAATGAAACTCGCGAAAAGAATGGTTAATCTCCCTCCGTCAGCACTGAGGTTCGGAAAATGGGGTGTTAATGTTGCGGCAGAGGGGAACACTTATGCAGCTCTTATGTTCGAGCAGGCACAATCAATCTACTGTTTCGGAACAACAGATAAAGAGGAAGCTGTTAACGCCTTCATCGAAAAAAGAAAACCTGTTTATAACGATAAATAAAACCGGCATGAACCCCGCTTACGCGGGGTTCATTATATACTCTCTTATCAGATTTTTCCCTGAATGAAAATAATCCCTGACACCCTGCTTAAAGCTAATCTCATTAAAAGAAACAACAGGTTTGTTGCTGAAGTAATTTTAAACGGCATCAGTGAAACTGTTTATGTTCCCAACACAGGGAGGCTATCTGAACTTGCTCTCCCCGGAGCAGATGTACTATTATCTCCAATCAACGGGAAGTACCGCTACAAAATACTTTACATCATTAATAACAACCACCCTGTGATGATAGATTCAACTTACAGTAACCGCCTCTTTCATAAACTGCTGCTTGATAAAAAAGTTCCCGGGCTTGAAAATTTTAAATTAATCAGACGGGAACCTGCAATCGGCAACCACAGGTTTGATTTTCTTCTTGAAGCGGATGGAGAAGAAAAATTTCTGGAACTCAAATCATGTACACTCTTCCATAAAAATATAGCATCATTCCCTGATGCTGTAAGTGAACGGGCTTCGGAGCATGTGAAACTTCTGGCTGAAACCGGGAATGGAATTATTGCTTTTTTGATTTTCAGGCATAACATGAAATATTTTATACCCAACTATCACACTGACTTTACCTTTTACGAAACACTTAAAAAGCATAGAGAACATATTGATATAAAGGCATTGTCCATTCAATACAACAACAGTCTTGAAATTACAGGATTAACAGAGATCCCGGTTCTGATACCGGAGGTAAAACCCTGCGGAATTTTTATTATGCTGATAAAGCTGAATAATTCATCTTCACATAATAATTTAAACGGATACCTGTTGTTATGCGGAAAAGATGAAACTGATATTTTCAGGAGAGTAAAAAGCTTAAGAAATAACCTGAAAAAATTTCCGGCTATTGAAGGGATAGATTTTAACGGGATGAAGATAATTACAGACTTACCGGTAGTTACAGATAATACAGATATTTCAGTGCTCGATTCCTCTTTCATCCGCGAAGAGAGCAAAGGTGAACCCCTTTTCAGTTCCGGAGATTGGAGGATATACTCTTTCAGGGACAACCCTGCTGAAAAGCAATGGTTCTGGGATGAAATATTAAAACTTCGTTTTAATCGTGCCAATCCGGATCTCAGTAATCTTTATCTGTAAAACAGCTTTTTAATCAGATCCTCACGTCCGATTTTTCTCAATAAAGATTTAATTCTATCCCTGTATTCATCTTTATACCAGAAGAAGAAACCTCTTTGATCATCCCGTTCTTTTTTCGACTTTGCAGAGAATACTTTCTCTCCTGTATAAGGATCAAATCCGCAATAGTATATCACAGTGGAAAGCGTCATTGGTGTGGGGGTGAAATCCTGAACCTGTTCAAGCCTGAATCCCTCCCCTGCTGTTTCTGCTGCAAGTTCCGCCATATCCTCAAGCCGGGAACCGGGATGAGAAGAAATAAAATATGGTATAATCTGCTGTTTCAAACCAGCCCGCTCCGAAGTCTTCTCGAAAAGTTTTTTGAATTTAACGAATAGATCATATGGAGGTTTCCGCATAAGTTTCAGCACTCCGGCTGATGAATGCTCCGGAGCAACCTTCAGTCTACCTGAAATATGTCCGGTTATCAGTCTTTCAGCATATTTACTACAAAAAAATTTTTTTCTTTTAGCCTCTTCGCCACAGAGAAGAAGATCATACCTCACTCCGCTTGATATGAACAACTTTTTAACACCTGAAACTTTTTCACATTTTCCGTATAGTTCAATCAGCGGGGCATGGTCAAACACAAGGTTTCCGCATAACGACGGGTATAAGCATGACGCACGAAGGCATTTTACGCAAAGAGATTCATTCTCCCCGTGCATTTTATACATATTTGCTGACGGGCCCCCTATATCAGAAACATACCCTTTAAAATCAGGCATCTCTGTTACGGCTTTTACTTCCCGCAAAATCGAGTTTTCACTTCTGCTTACAATCTTTTTACCCTGATGCGCAGTGATTGCGCAGAAACTGCACCCTCCAAAACATCCCCTGTGTGCAGTAACCGAATGCCTTATCATCTCGAACGCAGGGATAACCTTTTCTTTATACTTGGGATGAGGGAGCCGTGTATAAGGGAGATCAAACCCCCTGTCAATATCGGACTCTGTGAGACTGCTGAACATGGGATTCACAACAAGAAAACGATCCCCGGTTTTCTGGATAAGCCTTACAGGCTCTTCTGAAACCGAAGCTCTCTCCGATATAACAAAGTTTTCAGCAAACTTTTTCTTATCAGCAAGGCACTCCTCGTGCGAATGCAGATTAACGTCTCTCCACCCATTCCGTTTTTTTAACGCCTCAACTGAATCTTCAATGAATGCAGTGTTCTCAACTGTCTTCAGGGCGGAAAACGGAACCCCCTTTAAAAGAAGCTTTATGATTTCGAGAAGCGGTTTCTCACCCATACCGTAGACAACAATGTCTGCGCCACTCTCAACAGGGAATGCAGGCTTTAATGAATCACTCCAGTAATCATAATGTGTAAGTCTTCTTAGAGAAGCCTCAACTCCCCCTGCTATAACCGGTACATCGGGATATAACTCTTTCAGAATCTTTATGTATACATAGGCTGCATAATCAGGGCGGAGGCCCGCTTTCCCTTCCGGAGAATATGCATCATCAGAGCGGAGACGTTTACCCGCAGTATAATGATTGATCATTGAATCCATACATCCTGAGGTCACTGCAAAAAACAAACGGGGAACACCGAATTTTTTAAAATCCCTGAAATCACCGCGCCAGTCAGGTTGTGGAACAACGCCGATTCTTAATCCGCAGCTTTCAATAATTCTGCCGATAACCGCACTGCCGAATGAAGGGTGGTCAACGTAGGCATCTCCGCTGAACAGAACAACATCCAGTTCATTCCACCCTCTCCTTTCAGCTTCTTTTTTTGTTACAGGGAGCCATCTGTCCTGATTATATCTATCATTATCATTTTTCAATTTTTGAATTCAACTCTTGCAGCTTTTTATTTATGGAATCACATTTCACAGAATCAGAAAAGTGTGTAAAGATATTAATCATAT
>DINC01000117.1:34254-34379 GCA_002425885.1 Spirochaetia bacterium UBA5550
TATTAGACTGTTATTAATTCTTTGATTACATCCGCTACCTTTTATTATATTAAAATGATATCCCGAAAGAAGAGTGCAATTTTATGAATAAAGTCATATTGATATTATCAGCCTTGCTTCTGTTA
>DINC01000117.1:34450-44114 GCA_002425885.1 Spirochaetia bacterium UBA5550
GCCGAGACTGTTCAGGATCTCTATATGAAAAGATGGGATACGCTGAAAGAGAAGAACTTCTACTTTGATATCTATGGTAAAATAAACTGGGTATTCGATTTTGATGTAAACACCTACAATTCAGGATCAGGAAATTATGAATCAACGGAACTCCGGCTCACAAGAACTTACGGCAGCATGACCCTGGCTCTCCCAATCGGGGGATTCAGAAACACACCCAATGACAGTGATTTTATCATAGCGTTAAACACTACAGGTTTTCACTACGGGCTCACAAAGGATGTTGAAATTGACCGCGGCAATGCCGGAACAGAATCAGTATCCGATTACAAACATTCACAGTTCTTTGACGATATATATGCCGTATCGGTTTTATTCAGGCCATACTTCACATTCCACGGCGGATTCATTATCAACAATGAGTATATTCCAAAAGATGACGGCACAATGGACTATATGAGTCCTGTTGAAAGTTACAAAAAGAAATTCATTGCAATTGAGCTCTACAAATTCATGGCACTCAGCATGAACATTGATGATGGCAAGCCTGAGTCAACAAAAGTATCAGCTGCTTTAAACCCTGTGCTGGGATTTGTAATGGACACAAAGAGTATTTACTTCCCTGTAATAACTCTGGGTTATGAAAATACAGCTGCTTACAATGATGAACTTTATGATCCGGTGTGGGTCAATACCCCGGAATTAAAGGGGGAAGCAGCCTCATACCCGAAAGATTCGGCAAAACTGAATATTTACTCTCTCACCATAAATCAAAGATTCGCTGAATCTTTTACAATTGAAGGTTTTCTCGGTGCGCAATATATTACTGACGATCTTTATACAAAAGAAACAGAGAATGAAAAGAAGATCAGTATATCTAAAGCAAAGGAGTGGTATATACTATTGAGCTATGATCCGGTTGCAGCCCATGACCAGGCCAAAATAAAAGCCTATACCGGGGTCAGCTGGTTCTGGGACCCCGCAGTACGGATACACAGAAAAGATTCCGGCAAAGGGAATGCTGTCTACGGATGGATACTCGGTTGTGATTTCGATTTTATTCACTTCGGCGGAGATATGAAAACGGAATACAATTACTCCGGGGATTTAAAGAAGCTCATTGAAACTACAGACAAATGGGCTGTTGAAGGGAGCTTATTCCTCAGGATATAATGGTGAAAATTATGAAATATATAAGACTGATAATTTATGTAACTCTGCTTCAGTTTATTTTTACCGGATGTTCTTACGTCTCTGATATGGTTGAGGGAGCAATTACTGACAGAGCATCCTTTTCGATAAAAGCTCAGCAGGTCGGCAACGATGTTGTAATTACATGGAGCGAAACAGATCTCTCAACAGATTTTGCGGGGATAGAGATATACAGGACACGAAAGGTTAATGATGAGTATTCAGGATACGTAACTGTTGCTGATCGATTTTCAGGTTCTGTTTCCGGCGATTTGAATAGCGGTTATACAACGACATGCACAGTGGATAAGCCAGCCGATGATGGAGCAACAACTCCGCCTGGAACATCCGGTATATATTTTTACCGCGTTGGTTTTATACAATGGGATGAACCGGTCGGAGAAAGAACTACCGAAAATGGATACACCGGAACTGAATCATTCGATTACAATTACCACACCGGCATAGATGCAATCAGCGGTTCTGCCCGGGTCGAGATTAACTGACCTGGGTATCCGCAATTTTTGAAAAATCTATAAGGCTTCTGAAGTTCCCAAGTATACCCTCGATAATTGAAAGCCTGTTATCTCTCACCTCAACTCTCTTATCCATTACAAGCACCTTGTCAAAGAAAGCATCTATAAGAGGCTTCGCTTCTGTCATAAGCTCAAAGAGTCTGATATACTGGCTCCCGGATATAAGCTCCGCCATCTCCCCGGACCTGCTGCTGAAAAATGCGTACAATTCCTTTTCCGCCTGCTCCTCCATCAGAGACTCTTTGAATGAAAGCTTATATTCTTTATTATCTTTTCTGAAACCCGCGAGTATATTATTCATCCTCTTGAAACCAAGGAGAAGCTCCGAAAATTTTTCATTTTTTCTGAAACTGTTGAGGCTCTCAGCCCTTCTGTGAAGTTCAACATAATCGGTATTCCCTTCAAGCATACATGCATCAATCTCATCATACCTGAAACCGTCATCAGTAAAAATTGTCTTAGCCCGTGTATTTATAAATTCAATAATTTTCCCGGTAAGTGCTGCTCCATCCTTATAATTTTCAGAAGCCTTGCCGAGAGCATCGGCAAGCTGAAACTTCAGGTTATTCCTTATAATAAGTTCAACTATTGCATTGGCCTGGCGTCTCAGCGCGTAGGGGTCCTGTGAACCTTTAGGAATATTGCCCACTGAAAAAGATCCGAAAATATTATCAATCTTCTCAGCTATTGAAAGAATGATTGAAACAATGCCTGATGGAACTTTATCACCGCTGAACCTGGGCCTGTAGTGATCATTGATTGCCTCAGCTACTTCCGGGTCTTCACCTTCATTCAGGGCATATATTCTCCCAATCTGGCCCTGAAGAGAAGCGAACTCGTAAACCATTGCAGTATCAAGATCAGCTTTTGACAGCAGAACAGCCCTTTTTATCTTTTCAGCAGTCTTTGCTTCTAATGAAAGAAGATCTATCAGTATTGAAGCTGCATCCCCCACTCTTACAATCTTGTCATAAATTGAGCCAAGCTCCTTATGGAAAAGAACTTTTTTAAGGGAGTCAACCCGATCCTCAAGCTTAATCTTAGCATCCTCTTTATAGAAAAATCCCGCGTCAGTAAACCTGGCAGAGATAACTTTTACATTGCCTTTAATCACATTTTTGTTTTCAGGATTATTTGCAGTAACGAGAAATTTATTCATCAGTTTCCCGTTTTTATCAGTAATCGCGAAATATTTCTGGTGCTCTTTCATCTCCGCAATAAGAACGATATCCGGAATCTCAAGAAAAGCCTTATCAAACTCACAGACAATTATGTGAGGTTTCTCTACAAGAAAGGTAACGGTATCAAGAAGATCCTCATCCTCGTATAGAACTCCCCCCGCAGTCTCTGCTGCAGCAACAAGCCCCTTCCTTATTATCTCTTTCCTCTCATTCTGATCAAGGATTACCCAGTTTTCCCGCAATTTATCTTCGTACTCAGAGATCCGGTTGATCTCAATCATCCGGTTAAACTGAACAAAATGCCCTCTGGTGAGATTCCCGGATTTAATCCCCTCAATTTCAAAAGGTATAACCCGGTCATTATACATAAGCAGAAAATATCTTACAGGGCGCGGGAATGTAACCTTTTTATCGCTCCACTTCATCCTCTTCGGAAAGGGGAGTGTCAGCACAAGGTTTTCAATTATTCCGGGGATTATATCAACAGTCTTCCCGGACTCAAGCTTCTTTGAAGCAAATACATAGCTCCCTTTATCTGTCTCTTTTACAGCAGCATCACCAGGTTCAAGACCGTTACCCTTAAGAAACCCCTGAAGGGCTTTGGTCGGATTCCCCTGCTGATCATAAGCAGCCTGGGCAGAGGGGCCTTTCAGCTCAACAATTTCGCTTCTCTGGGATTCTGCAAGATCAGAGATCAAAATGGCGAACCTTCTCGGTGTTGCATACACTTCAATACCGCTGAAATCGATCCTGGCCTCTACAAGCTTATCATTCATAATATTTTTCAGAGAGGCTGACGCAACCGGAATATAACCGGCAGGTATCTCTTCAGTTCCTATTTCGCAGAGAAAATTCGCATTCTTAAGCATAAAGGGCTCCATTAGTAACATAGATTTAAGCTGATTGTCATTGTGAACCTATACTTTCCTCCCCCGCACCCCCGGAGGGGGCAAAACATTAAAGTCCCCCTTCGGGGGATTTAGGGGGCCGGTATGTAGATCGCATTTGTAAAAAAGCTGCTATAATTGACGCAGTCATCAAATATAAAGATAATTAATTCACAGAGAGGTTGTAATGAGTCAATAAATTTTTAGAGAAGTAAAAATATGGGGTGAATAAGCGTTATCTTTTCAGGTATTTCCGCGGATTTGTATGCCCGCCCTGCTTAATCAGCTCAAAATGAAGGTGCGGTCCTGTTGAACGCCCTGTGTTCCCGCTGCGTGCAACCTGCTGTCCCTGTTTAACATACTGCCCCGGCTTAACCATTATCCGTGAAAGGTGTCCGTAAAGAGATTTCCACCCTCCGGGATGAGCAATAATTACCACGTTTCCATAACCGCCCATCCAGCCTGCATAGGAGACCATACCGTATTTTGTTGCTCTTACAGATTCGTACCTTGCTGCAATATCAAGGCCTTTATGAAATTCCTTATACGCATTATTAAAAGGACTTTTCCTCCATCCGAATCCGCTTGTTACTCTCCTGCCTGAAACCGGCCAGAGGAAACCGTCAAAAATATTCTGCGGCTTGGCATCAGGGATAAACACAAGTTCGCCTGCGGGGATAAAATCCGCATTACGGAAATTATTCGCTGCGAGGATCTTCTCCACAGGTATCTTATACTTATTGGAGAGATTTACTATATTGTTTCCCTCTTTCATATTGTAGAGAATTCCATCCTTGTTTGGAATTCTCAGGGTAATATTCGGTGTAACGTAATCGTATGATTTGAGGTTATTGCTTCCGCAGATTGTATCAATGGAAATACCATATTTTTTTGCAATAGAAGCCAGGCTTTCATTCTCCCTGACCTTATGTGTCCTTATCTGGAGCGGTATATTATTTACAGGAACAGTATAATCTGTCTTAGCGGAGAGCAGAAGATCATTTTTGAGTTTTTCATCTTCAAGAATATTGTTTATATCATTTGTGCTGTAGACTCTTATATTCTCATCAGCTTCGTTTTCAGCTCTTTCAGTTGAGTTCTCGTACCCGCCGGAAAGGATATCTGCCGAAGCTTCGCTTGAAGGTATTACTGTAAAAATGAGAGAGGAAATTAATATAACAACAAAGCTCATCGCTGCAAGCCTTAAATACCTGACTATATCCTTCTTATAAACGTTCCTGATGTATGTCCCTTTTTTACCGATATAGATAAAGACTACATCATGAGTAAATATATTTATGGTCAGGTTCCTGAACTTATATGTATTAAATCCCTTTTTTAACATTATTAAACACTTTTAAATATTGTAAAAAATCTTTTATTAATTATCGGAAGACCGGATAAATTCCATTAATTCTATTTCCTGTCCGGAGTTCTGTTAAGAGTTGCTGAACCGCTGTAGACCTCTTCAATGAACTTTTTCGGGTCTCTCTTTACAGTTCCCCCTGTAATTATAATCTGACCCTGGGCAACAACACCGCGCTGAATTGATATGGAAGGAGCTGTAATATCACCCAGAACCTTTGCTGTTTCAAGAAGCCTTACCTCCTGCTCTGCATTGATGTTACCAATAACTGTCCCGGCAACAACAACAGACTTGGCATATATATCAGTCTTTACGCGCCCTTTTTCACCAACAACAAGCTCCTCGTCAGTCTTTATCTCGCCTTCGAATTTGCCGTCAATTTTCAGTGAGCCGCTGATATAGAATTTACCCTCGAATACTGAACCCTCGCCGATTGTACTGTTCATCCCTTCAGGTTTTGGTGCCATATTTCACTCCATTTTTAAAGAAAATAATTCACATCTAGANNCGGATCTATGTAAATCAAATTATTCTTATGTTGTTATAAAAACTTATTTTTTCTATATATTGAAAGCCCGGCAGGGCTGTTCGTATATAGTATTATTGACTTGAAATACAGGACATAATGAGTATTATTACATAAAAGACGCTTTTAAATATGAAGATCAGGCACTTCTGAGCCCTTTTTCTTCAGTTTACCAACAGACACAAGAGAGAATTCTTTATCCCGGAAAATCCGCTCTGCAACCCTTTTGTAGTCGTCCATTGATATGCTGTCAATTATACTGACGATTTCGTTGAAATCGAAATAACGGCCATAAGTCATCTCATTTCTTGCAAGCTGACTCATCCTCACTTCGTTGCTCTCAAGGCTAAGCGCAAGGTTCCCTTTCATGTAGGTTTTTGTATCAAGAAACTCCTCTTCTGTAATACCTTCATGAAAAAATTTCCTGCACTCCTTCATAATAAGATCAACAGTGTAGTGATACTTTTTCGGCAGAGTAGCGCAGTATATCCCGAAAACTCCGCAGTCTTCGTATGATGAATGAAAAGAGTATATGGAGTAGCTGATACCCTCCTTCTCCCTTATATTCTGGAAGAGCCTTGAAGACATGCTCCCCCCGAGAATAGTACTGAGAATATAGAGGCTCCACCTGTCCCTGTCGTTTCTTTTAATCCCCTCAAGGCCCATGCAGAAGTGAACCTGTTCAAGATCCTTCTCCACATGTTCCGTTATAATTCTCACAGGCGCTGATGAATTTACAAGAGCGCTCTGAACTGTCTTCTCTCTGTTACTGCTGAAATATGAATCAATGAGCCCCTTTGCCTTTTCAGGATCGAAACTTCCGGCTATGACCAGTATGGCGTTTTCATTGATGTAGTATTCATCATAAAATGACGCGAGAGATCCGCGCGTTATATTTTCTATACCGTCAACTGTCCCTAATATTGAATGGCTCAGAGGGTGGCCCTGAAGCATCTTCTCCATGAAAAAGTCGTGAATGAACTCATCAGGGGTATCCTCGTACATACGGATCTCCTCAATGATTACATTCTTCTCCTTCCCGATCTCCTCTGCGTCAAAAACGGAATTGTAGTACATGTCTGACAGTATGTCGAGAGACATCTCAAGGTAGTCTGATACAACATTTATATAGTAGCATGTGTATTCCCGGTTTGTGGCGGCATTGTGCTGCCCCCCCACTCTGTCCACAATGCGTGCAATGTCCTTTGCTGAATATTTTTCTGTCCCCTTAAAAAGCATATGCTCAACAAAGTGAGCATATCCGTACTGATCAGGTTTTTCATCTCTTGAACCCCTGTTGATCCATAGCCCCACTGAGACAGAGACCACGCCATCAACCGGTTCAAGGAGGACAGTTAAATTATTGTCCTTCCTGTATTTTATTACCATTAACTCTCTTCCAGTACTTCCTTTCTGCTGAGATCAATTCTCCCCTGGCGGTCGATCTTGATTACTTTAACCTTCATCTTGTCACCAACAGCGCAGATATCAGAAACCTCTTTTACCCTTGCAGTGTCAAGATTAGAAATGTGAACAAGACCCTCTTTACCAGGAACAATCTCAACAAAAGCTCCGAACTCCATAATCTTCTTAACTGTTCCCATATATACATTGCCGATTTCAACATCCTCAGCAATACCGAGAATAATCTTTTCAGCCATCGCTATAGCTTCAGCACTTACAGATGATATTACAACCTTACCTGTATCGTCGATATTGACTTCTGCGCCTGTATCTTCAACAATTTTCTTAATAACCCTTCCGCCGGGCCCTATGATCTCGCCGATCTTCTCGGTTTTTACCTTGATTGTTTTTATCTTGGGAGCATGAACAGAAACCTCTTTTTCAGGAGCGGAGAGGAATGTATTCATGGTTTTAAGTATATGCAGTCTCCCCTCTTTTGCCTGCTCAAGGGCAATTTTCATAATTTCAGGTGTTATACCTTCTATTTTAATATCGAGCTGAAATGCTGTGATGCCTGTTTCAGTACCTGCAACCTTAAAGTCCATATCTCCAAGGTGATCCTCAAGTCCCTGTATGTCGCTGAGAACAGCAAACCTGTCCCCCTCCATAATAAGTCCCATTGCTATACCTGCAACCGGGGCTTTAATCGGAACACCGGCGTTGCACATTGCAAGAGAACCGGAACATACGCTCGCCATTGAAGATGAGCCGTTTGATTCAAGAATCTCGGAAACCTGCCTGATTGTATAAGGAAAAACTACCGAGTCAGGTACAACCCACTCAAGGGATCTCTCTGCAAGCATGCCGTGCCCTATTTCACGCCTTCCGGGGTTCCCTGTTCTACCCACTTCACCAACAGAGAATGGAGGGAAGTTGTAGTGCAGCATGAATCTCTTTTCTGTAAAGCCTTCAAGGTTGTCCATCTTCTGAACTTCAGAAAGTGTTCCGAGAGTTGTAATCCCGAGACTCTGTGTTTCACCCCTTGTGAATACTGCTGATCCGTGAGCCCTGGGGAGAACTCCAAGCTTGATGTCTATGGGTCTGATACCTTTAAGGTCGCGGCCGTCAGCTCTCATCCCTTCATCAAGGCATCGAAGCCTCATTACTTCCCCGTCAAGAGCGTCGATTATTCCGCTTATCTGTCCGATTGTGTCAGGGAACTGTTCTTTAAGCTCCTCTTTCGCGCGGGCAAGAATCGCATCCCTCGCATCTTCTCTCGGCTTCTTCACGGTTATGTTTTTCAGGTTAACAAGATCCTGATAGTATCTCTCCCTTGCGGCCTTTGCAAGCTCAGCGTCTGGAACATAGGGCTTATACTCAAAAGCCGGTTTGTTTACAGCTTTTTTCAGTTCCTCCTGCGCGTCGCATATCCTCTTGATATTCTCGTGAGCGAATACAACAGCTGCAAGCATATCCTCTTCAGTTACGTTCTTTGAGCATCCTTCGATCATTGTTACAGCTTTTTTAGTTCCCGCTACCACAAGATCAACATCACTCTCTTCAGATTCTTTAAAAGTGGGATTAATAATCATCTCGCCGTTAATTCTCCCCACTCTTACAGCGCCTACAGGCCCGTTAAAAGGCATGCCGGAAACAACCAGAGCAGCTGATGCCGCGTTAATTGCAAAAACATCCTGCTGATTCATGCTGTCCGCGGAGAGAGCATAGATTATTATCTGCACCTCATTTACAAAATCCTCAGGGAACAGAGGCCTGAGAGGCCTGTCTGTAAGCCTTGATACAAGAACTTCCTTGTCGCTTGGCCTGGTCTCCCTTTTTATAAAGCCGCCGGGAATCTTCCCGGCCGCATAAGCTTTCTCTCTGTAATCAACTGTAAGAGGGAAAAAATCCTGCCCCTCCTTAACACTTCTTGAAGCAACAGCGGAGGCAAATACAACTACTTCACCGTAAGAAACGGTAACAGCACCATCAGCCTGTTTTGCAAGATAACCAGTATTGAAGCCCAGTATATTTTTACCAACTTCTACCTTTATTTCAATTGTCATCAATAACCTCTCATTAATTCTTTTTTAATACCGGTTATACCTTTACTATAATGATATTCCCAATATCGACTCCCCTGATTATTACCTTCTCAGGCCGAGTTCCTTTATTAAAGATCTGTATTTCTCAAGATCTTTCTTCTTTAAATAGTCAAGAAGCCGTCTTCTCTGTCCTACCATTTTAAGAAGTCCTCTTCTTGAATGATGGTCTTTGTGATGAGTTTTGAAGTGCTCTGTGAGAACATTAATCCTGTCTGTAAGAAGAGCTATCTGAACTTCAGGAGACCCTGTGTCTCCATCGTGCCTTTTGTGTTTTCCTATAATCTCTGTTTTGGATGTCATCTTATATCCTCCTGATTAATTCAATTTTTCATTTTTTAATTATATTCTTTTATTTAACCGCAGGTGCTTTTCCGTGTTTCCGCTGGCGAAGGCGTTCAACTTTAACGGTACACCTGTATTAAATCGAATTTGCAAATTGAACAAGCCGATGTCATTTCGAACGCATGT
>DINC01000117.1:44132-54323 GCA_002425885.1 Spirochaetia bacterium UBA5550
AGATTTCTCAGTCGCTATCGCTTCTTCGAAATGACAAAATAATATCTAAAATCAATCGTAAACAACTAAATTTATGCAAAAAACGCTTATTAAAATTTGACCGCTCCTGTTTAATTCTTAAAAACAGAATGGTAGGTTATCTGCCATTCTTCAATATCTATTTCAGCAATTGCAATAAGATTGTTCTCTTCATCCTCTATCATATAGGGCTTTGAGCCACGGTTTTCATGTGAAATAACGTCAAAACTGCTGAAAAGCGCGCCATTCATAACTTTTGCAGCGGCTTTTTCATTAACAATCATAATCCCGAAACCCTGAAGGGCTTCAGCAGGTTCGATTATAAATGAGCCGTCACCACCCTCATCCGCAAATCTTTTTACACCATCCATATCAGCAGCCCTCTCAATACTGAAAGAGCCTGACTGAACCCTTCGCAATGCCTTAAGACACCCTCCGGTTCCTAACTTTTCACCAAGATCCCTGGCTATGGACCTGATATAGGTACCCTTTGAACAGAGTATATCGAAATCAATCTCGCCTGTATCACCGTTAATCCCGGTTATATCAAACCTGTCGATCCTGATATCACGCTCTTCAAGGAAAACCTCCTCTCCTGCCCTTACCCGGTCCGAAGCCCTTTTACCACCCACTTTAAGCGAGGAGTAAACCGGCGGCATCTGCTTCATCCATCCGCCGAAGCCTGAAACAGCTTCCTTAATCTTCTCTTCAGTTATCCCGGAAAAGCCCTTTTCTGATACAGCCTCACCTGTTATATCGCAGGTGTCAGTCTCCAACCCCAGCTTTATGATTCCAGTGTATCTCTTATCACTTTCGAGAAAATACCTTGTGAGCCTTGTGGCTCCTCCAGTGCAGATTACAAGGAGACCTGAAGCGAATTTATCAAGAGTCCCGGAATGCCCGATCTTCCTGATACCCGCGAGTCTTCTCAATTGTGAAATCGTATCAAAAGAGGTCTGCCCCGCAGGTTTATCCAGAAGAATAACCGCATTGTTAAAGCCTGAAATTTTCACAGGACAATAAACTACTCTTTCTCTTCGCCATCAGAATCATCAGCAGTTTCGGCTTCCTCAGATTCAACTGATAATTTTTTTACTCCGGCCAGAGTCTCGATCCTGTTAACAAGATCTACTCCCTCTTCAACTGATTTATCGAGAAAGAAATGCACCCTGGGCACACTCCTTATCTTCAGCTCTTTGCCGAGAAGTTTCTGCACATATCCGCTGGAGGATCTAATCCCCTCCATGCTTTTCCTTACTTCAGTTGAACTGCCGAGAATGGATATACCGATTTTTGCCTCGCCGAAATCTTTGCTCAGTTCAACACCTGTTATTGTCACAAAACCGATCCTCGGATCCTTCAGTTCCCTGAAAATAATCTCCGAAACGATCCTTTTAATCAGTTCTTCAAGTCTGTCTTTTCTATGCTTCATACCTTATTTTAAATTCACTTACAGCTTTTTAGCTGTTTCAATTATTTCGTAAGCCTCAAATGTATCCCCTTCTTTTATGTCATTAAAACCGTCAAGGGAGAAACCGAACTCCTGTCCAGCTTCAACAAGAGATACATCATCTTTATATCTCTTAAGAGACGCAAGATTTCCGTCAAACACTACAACTCCCTCTCTGATAAGCCTCATCTTGGCCTTACGCGTAATTTTTCCGCCCATACAAACGCAACCTGCAATTGTACCGATTTTGGAAACCTTGAATATCTGCCTGATTTCACCTGTTCCCATAACTTTCTGTTCAATAACAGGTGAAAGCATACCTTCCATTGCAGCCTTAATATCATCTGTTGCTTCAAAAATGATATTGTAGAACTTAATTGATACGTTCTCCTTGTCTGCAAGGTCTGCCACCTTCCCTGTGGGCCTTACATGGTAACCTATAATTATCGCGTTAGATGCCGAGGCAAGCATAACATCAGAGTCATTGATACCACCTGTACCTGAATGGATAACTCTTACCCTTACCTCTTCATTGGAAAGTTTTTCAAGAGCCTCTGTGAGGGCCTGAGTTGAACCGTCAACATCGCCCTTCACAATAATATTAAGATCCTGAACCTCACCCTCTTTAATCATCTCGTTGAGAGATTCAAGTGTAACCTTTCTCACTTTCTTAGCGGCTTCAATACGCTTGTACTCCATACGTTTCTGAGAAACCTGCTTTGCCATTCTGTCAGATTCTACGCATTCGAATGGATCACCGGCACCTGAAACCCCTGATATACCGAGAATCTCAACCGGAACGGAAGGTCCCGCCTCATCAATAGGTTTACCTTTATCGTCGAACATCGCTCTTACTTTACCGGAATAAACACCAACTACAAAGAAGTCACCCACATGAAGAGTTCCACTCTGAACGAGAACAGTACTTACAGCACCGCGTCCCGGATCGAGCTTGGATTCAATAACAGCGCCCTTTGCAAGGAGCTTCGGGTTAGCCTTAAGCTCAAGCATCTCAGCCTGGATAAGTACAAGATCAAGGAGCTCTTCTATATTAGTACCCTGCTTAGCACTTATCTCAGCAAAAAGTGTTGTGCCACCCCACTCCTCTGCAATAAGGTCGTATCCAGTGAGTTCCTGCTTCACCTTGTCGCGGTTGGCTTCCGGAAGATCCATTTTATTTATTGCAACAATAATGGGAACTCCTGCTGCTTTCGCGTGGTTTATCGCTTCTATTGTCTGCGGCATTACTCCGTCATTAGCAGCTACAACAAGTATTACTATGTCAGTTATCTTAGCTCCGCGGGCCCTCATTGTGGTAAATGCCGCGTGGCCCGGAGTATCAAGGAATGTAATCTTTTTACCTTTAACGTTAACAGTATAGGCACCGATATGCTGTGTGATACCGCCATGCTCACTGTCAATTACATTGGTTTTTCTGATTGAATCGAGGAGTCTTGTTTTACCATGGTCAACGTGGCCCATAACAGCAACAACCGGTGACCGGTTTATATTATCCTCTGCCCTGTCCTCCTGTTCTGACTTAATAACAGTTTCATCGTACAGGGAAACTACACCGACTTCAGCATTATACTCAGCTGCAAGGATTGCTGCTGTATCTGAATCAATAGCCTGATTTATTGTGGCCATTACACCAAGCTTCATCAGCTTGCTTATTACGTCATTGGCTTTTATATTCAGTTTTTTGGCAAGTTCACCTACAGTTACACTCTCTGTTATGCTGATCTTATCGGGAACGGAACTTTTTTTCAGCTCTGCTGCCTGCTGTTTCTTTTTAAGGATGAGAGCTTTTTCCGATTCATCTTTCTCTTTCTTGTTCAGACGGATCCAGGCTTTCTCCTTCTCCTTTTCCTTCTCTTTCTCTTTTTCCTTACCTTTACTCTTCTTAGCTGCCTGATCATCTATTTCAAGTGCTACAGGAGCATCATCTTTGCCCGGGCCCTGGAATCTCTTCCTTATATCACCGCCCTGACCCTGCGGCCTTCCGCCACCCTGTGGTCTTCCACCACTCTGCGGTCTTCCGCCCTGGCCCTGGGGCCTTCCACCCTGGCCTTGCGGCCTGCCGGTTCCCTGACCCTGAGGCCTTCCGCCCCCCTGGCCTTGCGGCCTGCCGGTTCCCTGGCCCTGAGGACGCGGTCTGTCTCCATAAGCAGGTCTCTCCCCCTGCGGGCGGGCAGGCCTGTCACCCTGAGGACGCGGTCTGTCTCCATAAGCAGGTCTTTCCCCCTGCGGACGGGCGGGCCTGTCTCCCTGAGGACGCGGTCGGTCTCCATAAGCAGGTCTCTCACCCTGCGGACGGGCGGGCCTGTCTCCCTGAGGACGCGGTCTGTCTCCATAAGCAGGTCTCTCACCCTGCGGACGGGGAGGCCTGTCCCCCTGAGGACGCTCTCCGGTTCGGGCCGGTCTATGTTCAGTACCTGATGATTCAGGTTTTCTTTTTTCCCTGTCTGGTTCTCCGGTTCCGGAAGAGGTCCTGACCTCGGGAGTTTTTTCTTTTATCTCAGTACTTTCAGGTTTTACATGATCTTCTTCAGCTTCAGTTGCTTTATTATACTCTTTCTGATCGCCTTCTTTAGCAGGAACTTCCTTTCCGATTTTCCTTGTGAGATCGCTTGAAAGCTTAACATCTTTCTTCAGCTTGATCTTCTGTTTCTTCTTAGCTTTCTGCGCGTCTTCGAGTTTCCTCTTTTTCACGCTTTCAATCTTTTTCTCAACGAGAAAAACCTCTCTCTCGGAAAGATCAGCTGTATCTTTGTCACATGGGATATTCAGTTCCCTGCATATTTCGGTAATATCATCAAAAGTAACGTGATACTTTGTAGCAACTTCATTAGCTTTCATGTAAAGTCCTGATTATTAAATTTTATTCATGATTCTCATCCGGAGTAACTTCGTTTTCACCGGGCTCATCGCCTTTGTCGTCTTCATCATCTTCATCGAAGTCGACTACATCAGCGAGTATTTCCAGAATTCTCTGGGCGGTCTTTTCGCCTATACCATCTATTTTCATGAGATCATCAAATGATTTCTCAACGAGTTCCTCAACAGAGAAGATTCCCGATTTTTCAAGTATTTTAATAATACGCGGTTCAAGGTCAGGGAGTTCTTCAAGAGAAGTTTCATCCATATTTCCGGAAAAGAGCTGATCAACAAGAGCCCTTGAATCACTTGAACTGAGAAAATTCTGGTAGTCATCTTCTGTCTTGATATCAATATCAAATCCGCAGAGCCGTGAAGCAAGTCTGACATTGTGCCCCGCTTTTCCGACAGCAAGTGAATACTGGTCACCATCTACAACTGCAATCACTCCGCCATCTGAAGTTTCAACAACCTCACGGATTCTTGCCGGAGTAAGAGCATTGGCAGCCATAATTTTCTTTTCATCATAGTATGCCACAACATCTATCTTTTCCCCTTCAATCTCCCTTACTATGGACTGTATCCTGATACCCTTCATACCAACACAGGCGCCCACTGAATCAACATCATCCCTGTCACTTGCAACAGCAACCTTTGTCCTGAGTCCAGCTTCACGCACAACCTTAACTATGCGCACTATGCCGTCATAAATTTCAGGAATCTCCATCTCGAATAATTTTTCAATAAATTTCGGATGAGCCCTAGAAAGAATTACATCAGGCCCCTTGGAGCTTCTCTGAACTGAAAGGATAAGAGCCTTAATCCTGTCGCCAATCTTATATCTCTCAAGAGGTGACTGTTCCCGTGCCGGAAGCAGACCCTCTGTGCGCCCCAGGTCAACAAAGAGATTGTCTCTTGTTCTCCTCTGGAGATAACCGTTAATAAGTTCACCTTCACGGCCGCTATATTCATTATATATTATATTTTTTTCAGCTTCTTTAATCTTCTGTATAATTACCTGTTTTGCTGTCTGTGCGGCAATCCTTCCAAATGAATCGAAGGGGTTTTCTTCCACGTATATCTCATCACCAAGTTTTACATCTTTTCTAATGTTCAGCGCCCTGTCGAAAGATATCTCTTCAGCAGGGTTTAACGGCTTCTTTACAACCATTTTCTTGGTTACAATCTTTACCGTATTCTTTTCCCTGTCAAAGGCCACTTTAACATTCTCAATTACACCATACTGCTTTTTGAATGCTGAAAGCATTGCCGACTCGACTATGCTTTCAATTTCATCCCTGGTAATCCCTTTGTCTGTGGCAATCTGATGAAGCGCTTCAAAAAAATTATTGCTCATTTTGATAAACCTTTAATAATCTAAATTGGCATGTACAATCGAACTATGCTTAATAACAATTTTACTCTTTTCTCCGGAAATTTCAATTTCCTCATCATTTACTTCTGATAAAATACCCTTTACAGCTTCCCTTTTATCACCCTCTTCGCAAACAACTTTAACGGGTGCGCCTTTAAACCTGTAAAATTCATCTTTATTTCTTATTTTACGGTTTATTCCGGGTGAGGAGATTTCAACAAAATAGGCCGGGAGGATCTCTTTTTCATCTAAAATCGCGGAAAGTTCATTACTAAAGCGCTCACAATCTCCGTGAGACACAGGATGGGGGCTTCCGGGGTTATCAATTTTCACAGTAATCTTTGTCTCAGGCCCCTTCAGATAGAGAGAGGCTTCATACACGGCATACCCCAGGTTATCAGCGGCCAGATTAATAAGTTTTAGTATCTCTTCCTTCAGCATTCACCAGTCCATGCATAAAAAAGGAGTGGCTCTGCCACTCCTCACACCTTCTGTCATTATCATAAGGCCCTCTTATTTTTCAACTGTTTTTTTTTGTTGCAGCTAAAAGGGGGGTAAGTTTGCAAATTAATTACTAAACTTTCAGTTTAACAGGGTCTTTTATCTTCATATCAATATAATGGGCCCCTTTTTCTCCTGTATAAGCGTTTATAATTCCAAGATCTTCCATAGAAGGCCTCTTTCCTGAATAGACCATCTCCTCTAAAGCACCCCATGCTGTAACAGTCTTTTCAACAGCTTCACGGATCAGATGGAGAACAGAATCATACCGGAACCCCCTCTGTAACGCAGGGTATTGCCATCTGCTCTGATGAATATTAAGCGCGTCGTCATCAACTCTTTTCGGGAGAGGATACCTGACAAAGAAATCGGAATAGGTAAGCGGACTCTCGTTAAACCTGTCAAAAAGCCGCATCTTCCTTTCATCTGTTGTTCTTTTCAATTTATAACAGAGAGGGATATTCCGCAAAACTCTGTCTATGGAAGTGGCTTTATTCAGGCTCCCGTCAAGCCTGAGATTTTGAATTTTACTGAATTCTGAACTGAATATTTCGGCATTCTCTCTTTTAAGGGATTCAAGGAGAAGGCTCCTTACCGGAAGCCATATACCCTTCTCGCCATTAAGCTTCATAGAAGGAACCATTGTTGATACGTCAAGCTCAGAAGGAGTGAATGTACCGTCCCTGTAGATAAACCAGTTGTCTATATTATACTGAAAGCGGAGGTTGCCCCTCCTGAAAAATATCGCCTTTGACTGATTTTCAATTTCCGGGAATCCTGAACTGTAGAAAACATACGGATGAACAACAGAGTCTGATATGATATGCGAAATATAACCGAGAAGATAGGCTCTCCGTACCGATGTCCATTCATTCCTCATATCGCCCGATTCAAGAATAACATCTATCATATTATCAATAAAGGTGGAGTAGCCGCTGTCATGGAGATAAAAGGATATATGATGTCCGTAGGTTTCCCCTTTTTTAAAGGGATGAATATAATCAAAGATATTGGGACCTATTGCCCCGAGCAGCCCTGCTTTTTTATGTTCCGGGGAGGAGAGCAGGAGAACAATTGATTTCATCAGGTAGGACTTACTGCTGCTCTTTAAAACATTATCAGCTGCTTTCCTGAAAATGTAGTTATGGGTATATATTCCGGGCATTTGTTGACTCCTGAAATATATAAATCACCGGTTTTATTTATTGTCCACTAATTAATTGATGATGATTTCTCTGTTATGCTGTCTGCACAGGTTTCAGATTTGCAGGTCGTGTCCCTGCCGCTTTTTTCTAACAGCGGTCGTAGCATGCTACGACCCTACATGGTGTTCCGGTATTTATTGTTGAATAAATTTTATGTTTACCTGCGGCATGGCCGGGCTGCTCCGGGCTCCGCTGACGCTTCGGCCCTGCGGGCTAAACCCTGCGCATCTGACGTAATGGATGTACTAATGTCGCCGATCACATGCGACCTTCGGAAGTCCCCTTGTGGGAGAAGTGAAAGAGGCGACCCTCACGCGGTGTGGACGGGATTTATTACTGCTTCACCTGGGTTGGTGTTTTCAAAAAATATTCGTCTATTGCTTACTTGAGTTTTTTTATTTCATCTATACTTAAGCCTGTTACACAGGCATTTTTTTCGATTGCCATCTTCTCTTTTAAAAGCGCTTTCGCTGTTTCTATCGCCTTGGTATGCATCCCTTTCTGAATATCTTTTTCTATCTCCTTTTCTATGCCCTGCTCAAACTGTATCTTGTCTCGCTTTTTTAATGCTGAACTTAACATATCTTTTACCTCTTCTATCTCTATGCTACAGATGGCCTGAAATAACTTCAGGCGTACATCAGTTTCCCGCGTGGTTCAGGGACAGCTCTCCCTTTCTCGATAGCAGTTTCAATCCATTCATCAATGACAATACGGACATTGGCCAGTGCCTCCTCATACGTCGTCCCGTCAGACATGCACCCCGGAAGCTCCGGCACCTCTGCCACATATGAATTATCCTCATCACTCCAGTATATTATAACTTCGTATCTATATTTCTCCATTTTCTCCTCCGGGTTTGTAGCGGATTATCAGGTTTCTCACCTGCTTCACCTGGTAAGGTTTGGCAAGTTTCCCCTGGGGCTTGATGTTGATTATCTCAATAACATCCTCCCTGATAAATATATGATGATCACCTTTTACCCTTTCAAAAAATCCAAGTTTCTGCAGAAGGCCGCGTAACTCATCAAAATCTATGTTTTTGTCATGCATTCCTGTCAGAATCTTTAACAAAAGCTTTTCAAATCTGCTCATCAGTTCCCCTGTCTTTAATCAAAAATAACGATTCAATTAATTTTTGCAAGAGTTTTATTCAGCATACTTTTTCTGTATCCTTTAAGAAAGTATTCTCTTAAAGGATTAACTCCTTCCGGGGTTCTGGCTGGGATGCATTCTGACAATATTGAACACCTGAAATCTGTTAATCTGATAGCAGATAAAGCATATAATTCTATCAAACAGGAGACTAAATGTACCGAATGTATTAAATAATGGGGTTGATGTTTGGAAAAAACGGAGTTTATATTGTCTCAGATAGTATTTCTACTTATTATCCCTGATTCAAAGTTTACCCGCACTGGCCGGAATATGCGGTTCCATTATCAGAACCTTTTTATCCGGAACAGCCTTATTAGTGGAAGGGCAGAAAAATTATAAACTAAAAATCTCCTCCCCGGATAGAAGAGGAGATTTAGAATTATTTAGATTGAAAAATCCTTAGTCAATGTCAGGAAAAACTGATTATATCCGGTACCAAGAACTTTTGATTCTGTTGCACCATCAATTTTATATACTGTAGCATTTTCATCATGTTTAAATGAAGCAACTACTGAAAGACCGATATCTTCAAAAGCAACACCCAGGCCAAGCTCAAGAGCAGCCCCTGCTGTATCACTTGTAGTAAAAGACGCCTTACTCCCATCACTCTTAATAGAATCAACCGGTGCGCTGTAAAATGACATTCCTGTCTGAAGCACTATTGAAAATGAACTGACCGGAAATGTACTGAAATCCCTGAATCCAAATTCCCAACCCTTTCCGGAAAGTTCAGCCTTATAATCTGAATCAGGTAAAGTACCCTCACGATCAACATCCCTTGACAACTGCCAGTATTTTAAACCGCCGAAGATATATGTATACCCCATATCTTCTGCTTCTGTAAATAGCTTTAGACCAAGGGTAGCATCAACCAGCAGGTAATAACCGTCACCATACTCAGTTGATATATCTGACTTCAAATCATTCAATTGTACACCGGTAACATTCAGGCTTGCGCCTATAAAACTGTAATTGAAAAGTGTACCGAGTTCAAAGCCATAAGCCTCATCACTTCCAACGCCTGTAACAAGAGTAATATCATCTCCAGTACTTACTCCATATTCAGATACACCATATCCGATACCACCATATAATATTACCGACATATCGGTGCTGTTGACTGATGACTGTGACTCTGGTGATTCCTGTGAGTACGAAGGTAAAACAAATGAGACTACAGCCATCAAAACGATAACTGCATAAATGCTTTTGCTGAAAAATCTGCTGAACACCATTTTTCTCCTTAATTTTAGTTTAATTATGAAACCTTTATTTATACGGCTCTTTTATGTCAACATTTTACTTATAGCATTTTACGTTTGAATTCAGGGAATTAGAGAACTCTTTATCCTTCCCGCCTCCATCTGAATGAGAGGAAACTCCGCCGGGAATCTGATTCCTGATAAAAAAACCGGAAGATATAATAAGCAAAACAACATAAATATTCCTGGCGACCTCGGGCTGTTTAGCCATTATGCTATATGCGGGAATAATTCTGATGTTGTATTATTATTTTTATTACAAGAATTTTTTAAAGCAGATATTTCTCATGAAGTTCCGGGAGGATTGCGTACTGAATATATAATTATGGGTATATATTCCGGGCA
>DINC01000117.1:54361-55624 GCA_002425885.1 Spirochaetia bacterium UBA5550
CCTGAATTTATAGAAAACATCAGTTCAGGATATTGTCCAGTAATTAATCTGATCTGATTATTCCGCTAACCGAAAACACTTTTCAGGAAACGGAGCTCTGCTGTTACTGTCTGTTTAAAATACTCCCCTTTGAATATTTCAAAATGCCCGCATGTAAGTTTTAACAATTCAAACTGTTCTTTACCTTCAAAATATTTATCAACCAGATCATTATCTGTTATAGAATCTTTATCTCCCCGGACAACAAGCCCTCTGCATTTTATTCGTGCAATCGATTTAAATGGCCTGAAAAAAGATGCTGCCAGCATTGATCTTGCCGGCATCTCATTTTTCCAATCTGAACCGGACGTTACAAGCGAAAGATAACCGAGTGAGGCTTCAGGTGTATTCATTATCGCGAATTCATCCGGTTTACCGGCAATTGGTATATTAAGCGGCTCTTTACCGGTAATTGAAAACAGGAGATCTTTATATCCTGTAAAGCTGATCTTCATTGTTTTTTTAAATCCGTTGATTTTAAATATAAACAGGGAATCCATGTACGGCATATGTGCAATGAATGCTTTTATATGATTATTAGAAGCTGCGGTCGCAAGAACATGCCCCCCGGAAAATGAATACCCCCAGAGACATATTCTGTCTGCATCAATTTTATCAAGTGTTCTGACAAACTCAACAGCCCCGGCCCAGTCTTTAAGCTGTCTCCGAGGGAAAAACAGATGCCTTGGTTCACCTTCACTTTCTCCATAATATCTGTAATCGAAAAGAAAAACCGCATAACCCTTTTTAGCAAATTCCTCAGCAAAAAGAGGCAATCCGAAGCCCATCTCCAGCCCTATGCCATTACCCATTATAATTACCGGAGGTTTCTTCGCTCCTGCCGGAAGATACAATCTCCCGGCACAATTAAGTCCCCCTGCCTGAAAGTTCATACTGCTTATTTTGAATTCCGTACTCCCGGCTCTATCAGTTCTTTTCTTTACAGTTATACTTTTATTAGCTAAAGCCTTTTTAACCGGTGCTTTCTTAACCGCTCCCTTTTTAATACTTTGATTTTTCTGATGCATAACTAATCCTCCAGATTATATAGAATAACTTCAGATCTCTCATCATTATTAAACAAAACTACAACACTATTAGAGCAAAACCAATTTATTTTTATTCCCCCATGAAGTCACTGTTATTTGATTTCTCCGCATAAAAGCATTTGACGTTAAGCTATTCACATGGTCTTATATAAGAAAATTACCGGACATGAAATAA
>DINC01000117.1:55706-57958 GCA_002425885.1 Spirochaetia bacterium UBA5550
TTTGTCTTTCAGTACAGGCTGATTATGAAAAACTTTATTCGAATACTAAAGCCTGACAATTCATCAACTGAAGATGATATTAAAAAAAGATACAGGGACCTGGTTAAACAGAATCATCCAGACATCTTCCCTGAGGAGAAGCGCAGAGAGCAGAACCTCATTCTTATGGAGATCAATGAGGCCTATCTCTGTGTGCTGGGCAACAATAATGAACCTGTTGAAACCGTTTCAGTTTATACTGTTACCGATGAATTATTCCCTGTGAAGCATAATGACCCTGCGTACGCATACTACAAATCAGCAACAGAACACCTGAACAGGGGAAACTATATATTCAACTGGAGCAGGTACACTCCGAAAAATCACAAATACCACTTTGACGTCAGGAAGGGGAGCCTCATTAAAACAGCTTCCGAAGCCCTTGAACACTACACAATGGCTTACTCCTCTTTTATGAAAGTATGCAGCAGCTACCCTGAATCGATCTGGGTTGCTGATTCTATCGAGAAACTGAATCTCATTGAAAAGCTGAATGACCGCTACACTGAAATTATTGAAAGGCTCACAGGGAATTATAAAGCATAGCCTGTATTATATAAAGGAGCATCTATGATAAATAACACAATATATCCCCTTCTCACAGGATTCTTCACTGTCGCATTTAAAGGCGACCTGAAGTTCCCTAAAGTTGAAAATATCCCGTCATTTATTTTCCTGATAATCACAGAGTCGGGTGAACCTGTACTGGTTGATACCGGTTTTGATCTTAACCACATACCCGCGCCCGACTCAATCGGGAAGAGAGAGCCGCACCAGGAGATCCCCGCGCTGCTGAAACAGTTTGATCTCGCACCCTCTGACATAAAAAAAGTTGTGCAGACTCATCTGCACTGGGATCACGCAGCAGGGCTTAAATATTTTCCTCATGCGGATATATATATACAGGCTGCGGAATTTGAAGGGCTCTTCCACCTCCTCAAATATGAAGAGACATCATTCTGCCCGGACCACTGGTTTCATCTGCGCGAGAGATTTATTCTGGTAGACGGAGATCTGGAGATAATGCCCGGAATTACACTTATCAGAACCGGGGGGCATACTGCGGGCCATCAAGCACTGAAGATTCAGTGCGGGGAAAAAACCGCTGTACTTCTGGGTGATTCACCCTTCACTTACGAATGGCTCTGGACTCTGGTGCCTGAAAGTTTATGGGAAATCTATAAAACCGGCAGAGGGAAAAACTTTTTCTGGCAGGAGGAGAAACTCTCTGAAATTAAATCCTGGTATGAAAAAGCTGAAGTCATTAAGGGGAGCGAGCACGACGACTACTCTGTTGATGACATAAAAAGGATGGGGGAGATTCATATATTCTCTCACGACCCATCCCTTCTTAATACTAAATCAATCTGATTTACTCTTCTTCTTTATCTATGTAAAAAGTCAGGACAGGGCGTTTTGAGTAGCGCACCACTCTTTCACAACTGTTCTGGTGCATTACATGATTGAGCCCCTTTCTTACATGGTGCCCCATTATTATAAGGTCAGCGTTAAACTCCTCCGCTTTTTCAATAATTGTAGTACCGGGATCTCCAACTTCAACAACTGGTTCAATATCATTATACTGTTCTTTCATTTTAGCTATATGCTTCTTGAGGAGATCCATTGCTTCAACAACAGCGCTGTCCCTGAAATTCTCCCAGAGCCTGTATGCGTCGTAATAAAATGTAAGCTTCGGCATTTCGGTTATGACATGAAGCACATAAACATAGGCCTTGTATTTTGCCGCAACTTCAATTGCCTTATCAAGAACATCCTCCGGCTTCTCACTGAACCCCACCGCAACAAGAAACTTCAGTTTTTTATCTGTCATAATTAACCTCCGCCCTGTTTAATGAAAACTTTCTTCTCTATTAAATTAATCATAAATCCGATTAATTCCAATTATTTTATCAATGACGATATAAATTCAGTCAGTGTTGATATAAATTCAATCAACGCCGATGCTTTTTGCATCAAAGCTGATGCAATTTCAGTCAACGTCGATGCTTTTTGTATCAACGCCGATGCTTTTTGCATCAAAGCTGATACAATTTCAGTCAACGTCGATACTTTTTGCATCAACGCCGATACAATTTCAATCAACGTCGATACTTTTTGCATCAAAGCTGATACAATTTCAGTCAATGTCGATACTTTTTGCATCAACGCTGATGCAATTTCAGTCAACGCCGATGCTTTTTGCATCAAAGCTG
>DINC01000076.1:0-399 GCA_002425885.1 Spirochaetia bacterium UBA5550
ACGCAAAGATTAAATACTTAATTATCCAGGGAAACGATGAATCTAACGACAGATGGAACGAATCTACAAGTGCGGCGAGATATCAGTCATACATTCAATTAACAGAGAAAAAAATAGCAGATGCAGATTTTACTATCTGGCCTGAGACTGTGCTGAATTCATCTGATAAAATTAATTATGATATAATGTCCGGTGTATCAGCAGATCTTCATGACTCAGGATTTTTTATAACAGGAGGAATACGCAGGGACGGCCAGGGAAAAACTTATAACTCGATCTTTGTTATGAAAAAACAGGGACTCGAATATATTTATGATAAAAAAATTTTATTTCCTTATTCCGAACGCCCTTTTTTTGGCAATAGCGCCGGCTCTTTTTTAAATTCACCCGCTAAATTTT
>DINC01000076.1:445-880 GCA_002425885.1 Spirochaetia bacterium UBA5550
GTTTTCAGAAGGAACTTCAAAAAGCGTATACAGAACAGGAAAAAATTTAACCGGATTCAGTATTTGTTTTGAATCCATTTATCCTTCAGTGATACGAAAGCAGGCACGTTCAGGCGCCGATCTGCTGATTAATGTAGCGAATGATTCATGGTTCGGCAACAGCAGTGTGCCGCATCTACAGCAGTATGCTGTCATTGCCCACGCAATAGAAAACAGGATTAGTATAATACGGGCAGTCAATAGTGGTATATCATTTGCAGTATCACCTGCCGGAGAAACAATCACAATGATCCCGCTGAACACCCGTGATATTTCTCATGGAGTTCTCCCTTTATTTACAGAAAAATCTTTCTATTCAAAAAACGGCGACTGGATTATAATAGTTTCTATCATGCTTATTCTCATCACCATCGTCTCGCGTGAATTAAAAAAAGA
>DINC01000076.1:892-3644 GCA_002425885.1 Spirochaetia bacterium UBA5550
TCCATTCTTCTTATAGATTCAGCATCTTCACCGAAAATTTTATTCTGCAATTCCCTGATTTCAGCATTTTTTTCATTTTCTGAAAGATCATTTCTTTTCATAATTTCACTATAGTCTTTCTGATATTGAGCGTCTCTCTCTTTTTCAGATTCAATCCGGCTGTCAACAGCTTCAAGTCTGAGCACAACATCAGGCGGAAATATAGTCTTTCTTATTTCAGTTATTTTCTCCTGTTTCTGTTTATCACTCATTTCTGACATATCTTTTGAATAGATAGAAAGAGTTTCTGTATAAGCTGTATAAGGTTTTCTTGAATTTTCAACATTAGAACCTTCATCGCCCCACATATCTGAATTTAATTTTTCCAGAAGTTTTAGTTTTTCAGAAGCATATAATCCGCTTTCATTCACAATCCCTCCCCTGCGAATAGGATATTCCTGAGCCTTCATCATCGCTCCGAAAATTAATTCTGCATTTTCTTTACCAAAAATCTGATACTGCAAAGATTTCATTTTTTTTAAAACTTTCAGCAAATCTTCAGAGGATTTCAGCTCACCGGCGTTATTCAGTTCAGTGGCCACCTGTTTTTCATAATCTATATATTTTTTATAGAGTCCCAGCAATTCATCTGCCTCTTTGCTATCCATAAGCGTATCAAGATATTGACGTACTGCCTCTATATGCTCATCAAACTCCATATCTTTAAATTTTCCCTGAAGATATTTAAAAAACTTCAATGTATATTTATTAACAGTGCCGCTTTTGAATAAATCACTGCTTTTCACAGAACTGAAATCAACTTTAGACAGATATTCTTTGACATCGTTATACTTTATGTTTTCGGAATTATCAGAAATATATACGTCATTATCATCACTTATTATATCTGATAAAATATTAACAATCACTGCAAAACCTATTAATACCACTAAAAAAATAAGTATCCTTTTAATTGTAACAGATTGCATACCCCTCCTCCAATTAAAAAACCGGACCGCAGAATCCCGCAGCCCGGTTCAGAAATATCTATGTTTTAAAAAATTAAAAGCCTTTATTTTTAAGATCACTGACCATGTCTACATAAAATTCAGGAGCATCAAATCCAGGTGTAATTCCGAAAAACTGATTAACTATATTAAGGTGATCAACTCCACCGCTCCACCATGCACCTTCAATGACTCCTCTGAAATTACCCCATTTTGCTGAAGAAACAGCAACCAGGCCGTCGTTATCCCCTTCATACGCAAGACAGATAAGCCATGGTACTCCAAGAATAATACTGTTCGAAGCATATCTTATTTTAGATGTGTAACTCTGATAGTATAATCCTGCTGCATCCGGGCAATTCGGATTAAAAACATTCTGCATGTAAGGCCTTGTCATTTCCCATCCGTTTTCAAGCGAATTGGGATCATCATCGCCGAAAATAAAAGTATAAACTATATCAAGCGCATCACCCACCAGATCCCATCCCTGATTTGGGACAATTTTAAAAATAAAATCCGCTACTGAACTCCCCCTGTGGGGACCGGATAATGCTGTATAAGAAGCGACATTAGGTGCAAGCCCGAGATTGCTTATAGCATATCTTGTATAGATTGTACCATGTGAATGCCCTATAATATTTGCCTTTGTTTTCCCTGAAATTGCAAGTATATCAAAAAACTGTTTTTTAAATGAAGCTGCTTTATTTGCCGTTGAATCCATTCCATTTACAGAAGTAATATATACATCTGCTCCCTCATCCTCAAGAGCATCCTCAATGCCCCACCAGTAATCAACAATATTGACTATTTTTGCCTGAGCACCCATACCATGTGCGAGAATTACAGGGTATCTCGTGTCACATTTTGAAGTATCTCCCGCAGAAAAAACAACTGATGGAAGACATAAAAATGCAGATATTAGTATAATTAAAACTGACTTCTTCATCATCCCTCCTTTATAGAACATTATTCTCATAACCAGAAACATGTTTTCTTTATATGAACAATGAAATCACGGAATTTAAAAAAAGTCAACAAAAACCGTCCATTTGGATTGTTTATATTATTTTTTTTTAACTTTTACAAACATTTAAAGTTTTTAAGCAGGATTTAGCACTATTCTAAAACCATAATAAGGGCTTCGCGCAGTAGGACATCTTCTGAATCTGAACTCTTTTGTTTTTTGAATATCTTCGCTTAACAGGGAACCCCCTCTTAATACTTTATAAATATTTCCGAAATCCTTTGCCGATACTTCCGGTGTATAACCATTATACCAGTCAAGAGTCCATTCCCATAGTAAACCNNCGGAATATTTCATTTTTGTATGAAGGAGAGAAATAAATTCATTTGAATTGCTTACAACTGAATTTGAAGCTTCTATAAACTGCGATTGGACGATGGATTTTACTCCTGCTTTTCCGGCGAAAATTTCCCATTCGACTTCAGAGGGGAGTCTTATCTGCTTCCCTTCAACTACGGATTTCCAACCGGTATAAGCAACTGCATCGTTCCAGCTCACCTGCATAACCGGAAATGCAGATGCATTCTCTGAATAAACAGTATCTACATCATTCCCAAAAGGAGTTCTCCATGATACACCGTCTCTTTTACGCCAGGAAGCCTCCCATATCCACCCCCATCCATCTTTTTCAGATTCACTAACATAAGATGTAGCCTGAACAAATTCGCTAAACTCAGATACAGTAACTAATTTTTTTGAAATATAAAATGGTAAGAGTGTCAGATCCAGCGAAGGTGAAGAT
>DINC01000078.1:0-1692 GCA_002425885.1 Spirochaetia bacterium UBA5550
ATAGCCGCATGAGCATAGGGGTACAGAAAAGTTGCTTGATCTCCCCTAGCTGAGACTCTACTAAGCTGGAAGTCCGTGAAAACAACCCTATGCGGATATTTGGATTCTGAAGGATCAGCTGGATGATCTTTACTTTCGTCCAGGCTGACTTCATGTGTCCGCGGGGAATCAGAATAAGGGTGTCATCATTCCTCTCCATGATGCCCGAGAGCCATCCGTGCAAGACTGGATCAAGGCGGGGTCTTCCCCCATCCTCGATCTTGTCCATGCCAAGAATGACGGCACCCAGGAAATACAAATCAGTGAGAGCTTTCCATTGCAGGTAAAGCTCTGCCGCTAGCTCCTCCTTCCCTGTTTTGTCTAAGAACTCTTTATACTTCCGCCTTTCAGCAGGAGTGCGCACGTATTCCATGAAACTCCGAAGTATCTATATAAGATACTTATGTATATACCTTCTCCTTGACCATTTAGATCAGGTGTACCCTAACCGTTATTCTGGTACGCTTTTCTTGCCCTTCAGTTAGTAATAAAAGCTATACGCTGAACTTTCCGAAGTCGTGCTGAGCGCTAGCGAAGCCCTCTGGAGACGCAGGAAAGTGTCTCTCATCTATTCTTATGTATCTAAACTAGTATACATGCGTATAATATATATGGAAGAGGATTGAAAATGTGTCAAGACACTTTTGGTTTTTCTTTCTTTTCAACTCATTTTGTAAGCCTAACTCAGCAAAATGTGTAGAAGTATTCTTGCTCTCTTGTTGTCAATTATTTTTTATCCGAGAATAGTGTTACCAGATTAAAGCTTATATCAAATATACAATCACAAGATTTGTTTTATAGTCTATAATCTTTTATTTCCTGTGTAGATATATCTGATGGTAACCCAACACGCATAAAATATCTTGCAAAACTTTGTGCTAAATGTTCTCGATATGGTGGTAACAGCCGAGTACGACTCGTAGTCTTATACATTTCCGCAATAATATTTTTGGGAACAGAATAAATATTATGGAAGTCTACAAAATAGTAATCCTCTTCTGTTTCATCACTTAATCTGCATTTATTTAGTAAGTGATAAGAAGGAGAATTTCCTTTTCTTAATTCATTACGTGCCTCAGTTTTAAGATAATATGGCTCATTATGTAAAAGTGTCTTTAGACTCCAAATTGGGCATACAATTAGTGNNATTTGTTTTATATTTATTGGCTTCTCAGTCGGTGTAGAAGTGATAATCGCTCTATAATGCTCTTCATCTGGCACTAGTAGGCTGCAATCTAATACAATATCACCTTGTTCTATTCTATTTCCTGGACTTACTTGCTCATACCACGGATATGGCATCAGAGCTCACCTCAGATAGTAAATGATTTTTGCTGTGGTTTGGTAAAACTAAAAACCATTCTTTTTGTCACAGCAATTGGTATTGGGGGATCAATAGGCTCTAAACTGTCCTCAGATTGAAGTGATATGCTCACCTCATATGGATTTGTTAATTTAATTTTAGAAATATCAAAATTATATACTGCATTAGTTGAATAGCTAGGTAAAGAGTAGGAGCCAGAAGTAGGTAATCCAATAGTTCCTATTGCGAACGCAGTTGTACCAATTAATCCAGCAAGTATTTTAGCAATTTCATCATTTCCCATAATTAATCCTAATATAATGCTTCTAAAGTAGATAAAAAATCTGGCT
>DINC01000078.1:1702-2885 GCA_002425885.1 Spirochaetia bacterium UBA5550
ATCTTCTCACCAAATTTTGCATTATCAATGTTTAGATCTATAAGCACATCAATATCAATTACTGAACCTAGAAAAGAAGCATTATTAACGGCTACATTCACGTTATTTGATAATTGCATTATTATTGTTTCTGCTTCTTTTTTAATCTCTGTACGCATTGTAGTTGATTGTGAAGTTAATGTGTCATTAATTATTTGAATCTTTGTATTTGTTGCATCAAAAAGCGGTACTTTCAGAATATTTATGTACCGCAAACCAGAGCGTTCAATTTTATGACAAATACCCGCTTCCACAAAAGCAGATAGTATAGTTAATAGCTGCTCCTTCCAAACAGTCCATCCGATATACGGTGCTTGATTTGCGAAAGAAATTACTTTAGGCCCAATGCTTATAGATAAATTGCCCTTCTGTAATCTATGAAGTGGTTGATAAACTAGATTTGGGTCAGATTGACGAACAGCTTCAGGTAATTGGAGAATAGGAAGTTGAATTAGTTTTGAATCAGAGAAATGCTTATTTATTGTCTGATAAGTAATTCCAAAAACAGCTTGTGATGGTAAAAACGAAGAAAATCTGATCTCAAATACTGCTTCTTGGATGGGGCAGAATTTTATCTTTGCCGGATATTTGTCCATACTTACCTTCATTATAACATAAGCAAAAAAATTCGCCAATTAAAATGCTTAATTAAGTTACTAAATATCTATATGTTGCGTCGAAGTCACCTATTTAACTATACTAGTGTGATCTGTAGAGCTTATAAAGTCAACGCCATCTGTTTCTTTTATCCTATTAGCTTTTGCCCTATCCCTAGCTTCCTTCATTACTTCTTTAATCAGTGCTCTATGTACATCCCTCTCCTGATCTGACACTTTCTTCTGATCTGTATAAGTCCCATCCATACGGTTAAGAGTATCTACAGCTTTGATAATGTCCGAGAAGGTGGGTCCAGATTTTACTACTTCGACTAATTCACCTTCAGCGTTATACCGTTCAGTCTTCCTTGTCATCTTCTGGGTAATAAGCTCGATTAGTACACTAGATCGGTGTTCCTTCCCCATCCCGCGTTCTTCCAGGATGCGTTCTATCTCATTTCTTATACGATCCTGGCGCATGAGCTTGTATGACTGCTTATGAGCCGTCTCATAGGTGACATCCATCGCTGATACCGCAGAACCTAGAG
>DINC01000080.1:0-221 GCA_002425885.1 Spirochaetia bacterium UBA5550
CTATTTTGATAAAGTTCATCAGAAGGAACTTGTGTCAAATTTTTATCAGTCAATTTATGATCATGGGTATCTTTTTATCGGGCATTCAGAAACTCTCCATTCTATTTCAGAGGATTTTGTGTACAAAAAGATTCTTGAAGCACCTATATATGTTCCAAGGCCCAGGAGTTAGCGGATGGCGTTTGAACTGATCAATGTCGGTATCGCTGATTATGGTGTGG
>DINC01000080.1:234-2508 GCA_002425885.1 Spirochaetia bacterium UBA5550
AACTATCCTCGGATCATGCGTGGGAATATGTATTTATGATCCTGAAAAAACAATCGGGGGATTGTCGCATATCATGCTCCCCACAAGCAAAAAAGAGGCCTCAAATATAAAAAAGTATGCTGATACTGCTATTCCTGCAATGATTAATGATATGATAAAAGCCGGTGCTGATAAAAAACGGCTGATTGCCAAAATTGCGGGGGGCGCCACTATGTTTAAACATGCTGAGAATTCTCTCATGGGCGATATAGGGCGCAATAATATCAGCAGTGTAAAGGCTATTCTCTCAAATCTCGATATCCGGATCATCTCTGAGGATGTGGGTGGTGATTACGGAAGAACAATAGATTTTTATCTTGAGACTGGAGAGATAAAAATAAAAACAATAGGTAAAGATACAAAGGTAATTTAGGAAAAAGACATGGAAAGTATGACTGGTTATGCGTTTGTCGAGAAGAGTTCAGATCAATTTTCGTACTCGGTTGAAATTAAATCACTGAATTCAAAATATCTCGAAGTGTTCGTGAATCTGCCGAAAATTATGCGCAATGATGAAAATGAACTGATACAGATTATCAAAAAAAATTTCACAAGAGGAAAGATCGAGCTTAATATTGATATATTCGACTGGAATAATATAAAACCTGTATCGCTTAATACCGATCTGATGAAGAAGTATTATTCTGAGCTTGAGATACTTCAGAAGGATCTCAAGATTAAAGAACCTCTTAAGTTCGATTCGCTCCTCCTCCTTGAAGGTATAACACAGAAGGAGAGATCTGTTTTAACAGACAGATCCAAAAAGGATATATACAGCACTCTCGATTCGGTCATAAGCAAGACAATAGATATGCGTAAAAAAGAGGGTATATCTATTCGTAAAGATATTACGACATCTCTTTCTCTAATTGCAAAGGACGTGGCCAGGATTAAAGCAATATCAAAAAAGGTAATTGATGAAAAAAAAGAGACCCTGAAAAGCAGGCTTAAAACTCTGACAGAGGGGAACCTGGATAATACCAGGCTATATACAGAGATTGCCATAATGGCTGATAAGCTCGATATCAACGAAGAACTTGTGAGAATGAATGATCACCTTGAAAAGCTGAAGATTCTTATGAAAGAGAAGGGGCAGATGGGGCGCAAACTCGATTTTCTTTCTCAGGAGCTTTTCCGCGAGATTAATACTATCGCGTCAAAATCGAACAATTCCGAGATCTCACACATGGTAGTTGATATTAAGAACCATATTGATAAGATAAGGGAACACTGTAGAAATATTGTATAAAGCGGTAAGAATTTTTTTATCGTTTTACTTTAGAGGAGTCCCGATAACTATATTTTTAATGGGTTAAATGGGTTGTAGTCCCTTTATAAGCCTCGCAGGGTCACAAAAAACGGGGTTTTTGTGACCGCCCTTTATATATATGTGAAAGTTTGACTAAAATCGCCTTGACAGATTTTTATATTAAAAAGTTATAAGTTTAATTATATGAAAACATCACTCTTAAATATCGGATTCGGTAATGCCGTTGTGGCTGAAAGAATTATAGCGGTAATCACCCCTTCATCTGCCTCAGGAAAGAGGCTTAAGGATGAAGCAAGGGAGAATAATCTTCTTATAGATGCAACGCATGGACGTAAGACCAGGTCAATAATTATTATGGACAGCAACCATATCGTGCTGTCAGCTATGCAGCCCGAAACGCTTTCTAACAGGCTTATCAATAATACGGAAAATTGAAATGATTTTCGTAATATCCGCTCCATCCGGCGCCGGTAAAACTACGCTGATAACCAGATTACTGAGGTCTGACGACAGGTTCATGTTCAGTATCTCGACTACAACAAGACAGATGAGGCATGGAGAGGTAAACGGCGTAAATTATTATTTTGTCAGCAAAGAGGAATTCAGGAGGATGATTGATAATGATGAATTCTTCGAATGGGCCGAAGTCTACGGTAACTACTACGGGACATCAAAAAAAGAGATTGACAGGATTGTTAATGGCGGTAAGTTTCCTCTTTTCGATGTGGATATTCAGGGCGGCAAAAATTTAAGAGCAAAACTCAAAGACGCTGTTTATATTTTTATTATACCGCCGTCAAAAGCTATTCTTAAAGCCCGTTTAATAGGACGTCAGACCGAAAGTGAAGAGCAGCTTAATGTAAGACTTAAACATGCTGCTGACGAGATTTCTGAATATAAAAATTTTGATTATGTAATCGTAAATAATGTTCTTGAATCATCCATGGTAAAACTTAGATCAATAA
>DINC01000080.1:2563-2823 GCA_002425885.1 Spirochaetia bacterium UBA5550
GAAAGCAGTAAAATAAACAACATGCAGACTGAAGTTAATTTAATTCTGGAGGAATTTGATGATTATACCACTTGATAGACTTCTGGTATATAATAAAAATAAATATGTCTTTACCAAGGCTGTAATGAAAGCGGTGGATAAAGTCGGAAATATTGATAATTACCCTGAAACAGACCTTAACTGGAAGGTCGTGCCGAACGTCCTGAAATTAGCTCTTACTGAAGAAATAAAATTTGATTATGTCGAAAAAGATATTGAAT
>DINC01000080.1:2853-3695 GCA_002425885.1 Spirochaetia bacterium UBA5550
ACCGCATCAGGGAAAAGTGAACTGGCGCTGGATATTGCCGGCGATTCCTTTGAAATTATTTCAGCGGATTCGGTACAGGTTTACAGATATCTGGATATTGGAAGCTGTAAACCTGATAAAAAAGACCTTGAAAGGATCACTCATTATTTAATTGATATTGTTGATCCCGATTATCAGTTTACAGCCGGTGAATTCTGCAGCAGAGCTGCATCAGCATGTGAAGAAATTTGCAGGAAACAGAAAACTCCGCTTTTTGCCGGGGGGACAGGTTTATATGTAAGTTCATTCTTCAGCGGAATTTCTGTTATACCTGATATTGACAGGAGTATAAAAATAATTCTTTCCGAAGAGGCTGATTCAATGGGGCTCGATGTACTTTTTGCGGAGCTTCAGAAAGCTGATCCGGAGTTTGCGTGTAAAATTCACCCCAATGACAGGCAGCGGATAATCAGAGGGCTGGAAGTATACAGAAGAACAGGAAAACCTCTTTCGTCTTACCATCAGGAGGAGAAGCAGGGAAGCTGTTCTGATCTGCTCATTGTCGGGCTTTATCTGGAAAAAGATATTCTCAATAAAAGAATCGAAGCCAGAGTTAATGAAATGATAAGAAAAGGCCTGGTGGAAGAAGTCGAAAGAATAAGAGGGATGGGATATCCTCCGGAAATAAATTCCATGAAAACTATTGGATATTATGAAATAAATGAATATATTGATAATAAAATAAGTCTTGAAGAAGCAGTTCAAAAGATAAAGACAAATACAAAAAAATATGCCAAAAAGCAGATGACATGGTTTAAAAGAATGAAAGATGTTATCTGGTTTGAATCTATTGAAAAACAAAA
>DINC01000086.1:0-4982 GCA_002425885.1 Spirochaetia bacterium UBA5550
TCATCTTGAAATGGATATAGAACAGATTAAAATAAAAATGTTTGAAATGGCGGACCTTGCAACTGAGGCCATTAAACTCTCTGTGGAATCACTTAAAAACGCGGATCTTATACTTGCGAAGGAGATTATAAAAAATGATACACGCATGGATCTTCTGGAAATTGAGATCGATGATGACTGTATCAGGCTAATAGTTACACGTCAGCCTGCTGCTTCAGATCTCCGCTTTGCCCTTGCAATGCTTAAAATAAACACGGATATTGAACGTATAGGTGATATAGCTTCTAATATAGCAAAGGAGACTCTGAAGATTAATGGGACTCCGCTTATTAAGCCACTCATCGATATTCCGCGGATGGCTGATATTGCCATAAGAATGATCCAGCAGGCTTTTGCGTCTATAAGTGAAAAGGATGTTGAAAAAGCTAAAGCTGTTATCACAATGGATGACGAAATTGACGAGCTTAACCTCCAGATATATCGGGAGCTCTTTACTTATATGTGCGAAGCTAACAGAAATATTTCACAGAGCCTCTCTCTGATAATGGTTACAAAAGCCCTTGAAAGGGCAGGGGATCATGCAAAAAATGTCGCAGAACGGGCAATTTATTATATTCAGGGTGAGGATATAAGGCACAGGGCACCCGGAGAAATTTCATAGGATAGAGATGAAAAAGAAAATTTTTGTAATTGATGATGAAAAGGATATCAGGGATATCCTGAAAGTTAATCTCCTTCAGGAGGGTTATGAGGTATACCCTTTCCCCTCGGCATCTGAAGCGACAAAGGGTTTTGAAACAGCAAAACCCGACCTGATTATACTGGACATCATGATGGAGGGGAAAGACGGCTACGAATTCTGCAGAGATATCCGCAGCAATGATAAATTGAAAAATATCCCTGTAATATTCCTCTCTGCCCGCTCGGAAGAGTTCGATAAGGTTCTTGGCCTTGAACTTGGCGGAGATGATTTCATTACTAAACCATTCAGCATCAAAGAGCTTAAGTCCAGAGTAAAAGCGATTCTCCGCAGGACATCAGAGGCCCCAAAGGAATCAGGAAATGTAATTCTGAAATATAAAGGTGTGGAGCTTAACACAGAGCAGTATTCACTTTCTGTTGACGGAGAGGATATAAAGCTCACAAAAACCGAGTTTAATATACTTGTTCTCTTTATGGAAAACCCGGGCAAGATATTTTCCCGCGACAATATAATAGACAGCGTTCGAGGACACGATGTCTTTGTCGTGGACAGAACAATCGATGTTCATATAATGAATCTCAGAAAAAAATTAGGTGATTACAAAAATATCATAACCACATTTTCAGGCGTGGGATACGGTTTCAAGGAATAGATATGCTTAAAAAACTGAGTTATAAACTTATCACATCATACATCATTCTTATCTTTGTTCTTGTTATATCTGTTTTTCTCATGGTTGAGAGTCTGCTTAAAAAGACTCACATTGAAATGATTAAAAACGAAATGTCTCACGAAATTGAAATCATCAACACATCGCTTCTCAGAAGCAATACGCATCCTCTGAAAATTACTCAGAAAAATAATATTCTTTCTGAATACTCGAACTCCATGCAGATCCGGATTACCCTTATTGATAAAGATGGAAAAGTTATTGCTGATACAGATGCGAACAATCCGGAAGAGCTGGATAATCATTATTACAGGACTGAAGTTTATCAGGCAACTCAGACAGGGGAGGGATCAAGCATACGTCACAGCAATACTCTTAAAACAGACATGCTCTATTTTGCAAAAAATTTTGAAGGCTACGTCATACGCCTTGCCAAACCTCTGTACGCAGTTGATGAAAGCATCCGGGAGCTTAAGACTTTAACAACCAGAATTTCGGTAATTGTACTTCTGGCATCAATTATAGTTATCATATTTATTTCTATCAAAGTAACAAGACCATTTAATGAAACAATCAGTTTCGCAAATAATTTTGCCGAGGGGAACTACCGTAAAAGGATTCTGAATTACAGCAATGATGAAATCGGAACCCTTCAGAAATCTCTCAACAAAATGGCTGATACAATTGTTGAGACTATAGACCAGCATGTCTTTGAAAAGAAAAAGCTTGAAGCCACTCTTGAAAGCATTAGTGACGGAATTGCAATGATCGATTCCGCGAAACGGATTCTTATTTCAAATAAGGCTTTTTCAGAACTTATGAATATCAGTATGGAGACAAAAGAAAAACCTTATTTTGAGGTTATCAGAAACCGGATAATTAATTCTAAAATTGAAAAAGGGTTATCATCCGGCGAAAGGGATTTCTTCGAAGTTGAATCTATTAACGACCGGTTTTTCGAAGCAGTTATTAATCCTATTAAAGCTGACGATGATATTATTCAGGGGATTCTTATTGTCATTCATGATGCCTCTGAAAGAAAAAAGATTGAAAGGATAAAGAGTGATCTGGTCAGTAACGTTTCTCACGAGCTTAAAACTCCAATAGCCATTGTGAAGGGATACCTTGAAACTATCAGAGAAAATCCTGACAACAAAGAGATGATGAACGATTTCATTGAACGCGCTATTGAAAATGTAGACAGACAGAACGCGCTGATACAGGATATTATAAAACTCAGTATGATCGAATCATCAAAGGAGTTTGAAAAGGATGAAATAAATCTTAAGCAGATAATACTCAGCTGCCTCGATATTGTTACTCCCAAAATTACGAAAAAAGAGATCAAACTGAATACAGCCCTACCGTCAGAGGTTGATTATAAAATCACTGCAAACCAGTTCCTTGTGGAAGAGGTATTCTTCAACATTATAGATAACGCGATAAACTATAATAACCAGGGGGGGAAACTTGATATTACTGCCGGTAAAAAAGATAATGGATTAGTAATAAAAATTTCTGACTCAGGTATAGGGATTCCTTCTGAATATATAGAAAGGATCTTCGAACGCTTTTACAGGGTGGACAGAAGCAGGTCAAGGGCAACAGGGGGCACAGGGCTGGGGCTTTCCATTGTTAAACACGCTGCAATGGTCCTGGGGTGGAGGGTCTCAGTCTCCTCAGATAAAAACGGAACTTCTTTTACTATTGAGATATAATTTTGTTGCGGTAAACACACCTCTGATAGAACCTGCTGTCATGAAAATAATTGAAATTAATCCCCGAGCCGGGGGGCTCATCTTTGATATGGATGGCACTCTTGCTGATTCCATGCCTGTACATTTCCTTGCATGGAAGCTCACCGCGCTTGAGCACGGCTTTGTGTACACTGAAGAACTCTTTTACGAACTTGCGGGGATGCCCACACATAAAATTGTTCCTGTGGTAAATGAAAAATTAGGATTATCTCTTGACCCTGTAAGCTTCTCTAAAAGAAAAGAGGAACTGTTCCTTGAGAATCTGAAAGAGGTCAGGGCAATTGAACCCGTTGCTGATATTGTGCGCAGGTATCACGGAAAACTCCCGATGTCCATAGGCACAGGCGGAAAAAAATATATAGCAGAGCTTACTCTGAAGATGATAGGATTTGACGGTTTTTTCGACACAATTGTTTCTGCAGATGACGTTGCGAACCATAAACCATTCCCTGATACATTTCTCAGGTGTGCTGAAATTATGGGAGTTGAACTGCAGTTCTGTCAGGTTTTTGAAGACGGAGAGATGGGGCTTCTTGCAGCGGAGAGAGCTGGTATGATTGTAACTGATATAAGGCCGTATCTGTAACTCCCTTAATTACCGGAATCACTCTTTATCAATTACCCTTCTGCTGAATTCAACGATATCTCCCCATTTATCATTATACATGATTGCAACTATATTCCGTATTGCATTATTGTCAAAAATATCAGTATCTGTAGTATACATTCTTATATAAGATGGAGGCAGCAGACCTATACTGGAGATATCGAACTGCTCAACCGGTACCCATCCCGAACCCCGCAGGTAGAATTCAAACCACGCATGCCCTTTCAGATAATTCTCAGGTGAATAGACTCTCCCCGCGTCAATTGGTCCCCATACCTGACGCGCGGGTATTCCGCAGGCCCGTGCAAGGGCAACTGCGAGGAGGCTCCCTGTGCCGCACTCCACATCCCTGCCGGTTACAATGTCATCAACAGTTTTCCATACCGGGGGTTTACCCTTTCTCTTGCTGCTGTTAATCCATTTTATTATATTACTGATTGTTTCAATATCTGANNGTGAAGATCTTTTTAAAACTGCAGCTCGCGATTTCACTATTTTTGAATCAAGGTTTAGTCTCTTATAGCTTTTAAGGTATTCTTTTATTTCAGCCGGGAATCCAGATTCACTATTCGCTTTTTTAATTTCTCCGCTGAAGCTGTAAGGCGTTTTTATTACAGTGCATTGAATCAAGACTTCCCCTTTTCCGGAAGGCCTGATATAAACCAGTTCACAATCCTGATCTTTTATAGCACGAATCAGTTCAGCATTTATAATTTTATACACGGCTTTCTGGTAAGGGAGACCGCTTGATGGTACCGGAATACATAAAGTTCCATCTTTCTCATAAAACAGGCTTTTATTATCCGCTTTAAATTTTAAATTTAATCTGTATTCAGCAGTTTTCAGGCTCTCAAGAATTCCATTAACATAATCATAATTAGAAGAGCCGAGAGAATTTCTGCTGAAATCCATAGCTTTTATGCCATATTCTTTTGTGAGTGTTAAATCGTGCATAGCGTAAGCGCTTACTACAGCTTCCACATAATACCAGCCTGTGGCCTGATTGATCTGAACGGCTTTATTTATCCAGTAAAACGCATTTTGAAAATCCCCTGTATTTCTCAGTATGTAGCCTTTATATGCAAGATACTCATGATTTTCCGGTTCATTTTCAACTGCCTGATTTATAAAAGTCAATGCTCCTTCAAAATTTCCGGATTTGACTTTTTCAATCGCCCTGAGGTAATTATCACGCGTAGCCTGAGTTGAAACATCTTTTGTAATAGAACCTGAAAGTATAATACA
>DINC01000086.1:5031-5731 GCA_002425885.1 Spirochaetia bacterium UBA5550
AAATATTATTATCTTTTATTTATTGAACGTATAAAAATGAAGGCGGAAATCAACACCGCCTTCAAAACATAGACTGATACAGGCATAGTCAGCCTGTTTATTATAAAACCTATCTGATTATTTTAATTTCGTCAGCCTTTGCAAGTTCAGATTTTTGATATTTTTTCTCCTGAGTTTTGTCAGATCCCAGAAATTTAAGAAGAACAATTTTTTTATCCTTCCAGCCGATCTTTACGATCTGAATAGTGTCGGAAGGTATTTCATTTGAAGATTCAAGGAGTCTGCCTTCCTCCCAGTAATAGAGAATACCGTCTTTTATTTCAGAGGCGATTATTCTGGAATTGATCAAAGTGCAGCATATTGAAAGATCCTGTTGCATTTCCGGCGAAGCGTATTTTTTAATTACACTCCTGTAGTTCTCGAGAGAACCATGCGCCCGCATACATTCTTTCATTTCCGGAATTACAGCTGTACCACAGCCGGAGATGATAAGAGTGGAAAAAAAGCACATAAGCAAAAGTTTTGCGTATTTCATCTTTATCCTCCTCTTTATTTAATCCTGCCGTTATGTTTAATAACAGGTTAATTCCGGCTAATACCTGTCAAAAAACTTTGTCAAGAAATAAATTAAAATTTTTATAATCGGGAACATATTATTGTATAAAAAATTTTTTATTTTTATGCCGGCACAGATATTATT
>DINC01000374.1 GCA_002425885.1 Spirochaetia bacterium UBA5550
CAGTAATCATTAATGCTGAAATCAGAATAAATGATAGCAAGAGGCTTCCGTAGTGAACAGGCCTTTTAAAAAAGTAAAGGACTATATACTTAGAAGTTAAACCTTCGTCTGAAAGAGCCCGGTATTTTTTTATGAAACTAAAGCAAAGAATAATAAAAACGATGAGCAGAAGAAGATTCTTAAAANNAATATTGAATATGTCTACGCGTTTAACAGCAAAATGGGTCAAAGGAAATACAATTAAATCAGCGAGGAGTATTGATGCCACTGCGGCAATTATTGTAAACAGAGAAATTGCTGCAATTTCTTTAACTTTGCTTCTTACAGTTCTGCTTTCAAGTGTGTTCTGGCCGTTACTCTGTATCTTCATTTTTTTCATCAGTTTCAGTTGAATTGTCCTTACTCGATTCTTTTTCAATGGCGCCCTTTTCTTCAAGAGCTTTCCGTGCAGCTTTGCGGACTTTACCGCTTGGATCATTTTTCATCTTATATTTCAATATGTCAATAGTTCTTTCATCGTTGAATTCTTTTATTAAATTAACAGCTTTATAACGCACTTCAGCATTATCACTTCTTATTGAATTCATAAGCAGGGGGATCGAATCTGTATCACCTAATTCAACAAGAGCGGTAACAGACTGCATGTACAAGTCATAATATTTCTTTTTTTTACTGAAACTGTAAGAATCTATATCCTTGATAACTTCTTTAATATCAGGTGCCGCTTCTTTAATCTTGAGTTTAGCAATGCTTTTAACCGCATAAGAACGGATTGTCATATCTTCTTCATCATCTTTATAAAGAGAAACTAAAAAGTCCTTTTGGGCTGAAGAGCCGCATTTGCCTATAAAAAGAGTAAGCCGTTCCCTTACCATTTTGCTGGTTTTTATATTTTTAAGGCTTTCTATCGCGAAGTCAATTATTTCAGGAGAGTTCAGGTCGGTAAGTGCAATAATAACAGCATCTGTAAAATTTGAAGGATTGGTAAGGTCCTGTTTCTTGAGTATTTCGATGAGTTTAGGTTTTGATCCGGCAAGTTTCATTTTGCCTATTGAGTAACAGGCTGCAATCCTTACGTCATCATTATCATCATCAAGAGCATTGATAACTGCCTGTGAATTTTCAGTAGAATTATGATCTCCAAGCGCTGTTACAGCATTTTTTCTGATCTCCATGTCAGCATCATTGGAAATTAATGATGCGAGTTTCTGCAGGAGGTTTTTCTTTAATTGTTCATCATTGATCTCTCTAATCATATTTATCGCAATTTTTCTGTCTTTCTGTATGCCGTAATCAAGTGTCTGGGATATTTTATCTGCTTTCTGTTTCTCATTCATCTGATCTTTAGATTGTTCTTTCGACGGAGTGGTTTTTTTATCGTCTGCTTTTATTTGAGTTTCAGAAGGAGTTTTGCTGTCAGCGGTTTTATTAACTTCTTGAGGCTTTTTACCGCTCTCTTTTTTTTCTGTCTGGGTTGAGTTCTTTCCGTCAGCTTTTACAGCTTCAGTTTTCTTCTCCACAGCAGGAACAATTTTTTTCCCGGTTTCAGCAGTCTGAGAATTAAGCTGAAAGGCGGGAATCAGCATAAAAGAAAACATGATAACTGTTCGGGATAGGGAAAATAGTTTATTCATCGGAAACCCTTCGTTTCTTTATATTAATCATTATTTCTATTGTCGGACTGTTTTAAACGATAACGGCTGTTTTTTTGCTTTCCAGCCCTTTGATAAGGAGGTAGAGGGTTTCTGAAACAGGTGAGGGAGTATTATGCCGTGCAGCAGTTTCAATAACAGCTCCAATAATGCTGTCAATTTCTGTTTTTCTGCCGTTATGTATATCCTGAAGCATAGAGCATATATTTGCGGATGTTTTAAGGCATATCTCACTTACTTCCTTAAGCATACTATCTGTATCAAGGGGTATTCCGGCAGCTTTTGCAGCTTTAACTGATTCTGTAACAACCCGTTTCTGAAGTTCCATAGCGTAAGGAATCTGCAGTATATCACCGTTTTTTATATCGAGTATTGCAGCAATGGGATTGATTCCGGCGTTAATAACAGCTTTTTTCCATACAGCGATGTGGGGATTGAAAACTCTTGTAAACTGCAGACCGGCCTTGCTGAACAGATTATCAGCTCTTTCTGTTGAATCAGCGGAACTGCTTCCGATAGTAATTGCTCCTTTACCGCCCAGTGACACAGATGAAAGGCCGGTTTTTGTTGCACCTATTGTTGTGGTCCCCAGTACAATACGATCAGAATTTACATGTTTTGAAATAGCCTCGAAATTTCCCAATCCGTTTTGCAGAGACACTATAATTGAATCGTTTTTAATCGATGAGACAACATCTTTAACAGCGTCTTCCGTGGAATAACTTTTTACAAAAAGCATTATTACATCAGCATCTGTCAGAATACCCGGTTTTGTGCTTATGGATGGATGAATAATATCAATTATATCATTTTCGTTTAAAGTCAGTCCCAGTGAATTGACTTCATCGACAACAGATTGATCTTTTTCATATATGGAAAATGGAATACCTGCTCTCTGGAATATGTGCGCGAAAAGTGCACCAAGGGCGCCAGCTCCAACAATCCCCGCTTTCATAAGGCTATCCTCCAGGTGGCATTAATAATTAATTAAATGTTAGACAAAATTCAGCAATCCAATTATCTCGTGTACGCACTCACTTGCAATAATAATTTGGAGCTTAATATGAGAATTAAAAAGTTAAAAAAACTGCTGAAAGAAAACGGACAATTCCCTTATCTTATTACAGATTTAAATAATATAAAATACCTTACCGGATATGCAGGCTCAAATGCGCTCCTAATAATTGATGAAAAAGAATCTTTTATTATTTCAGATTCAAGATATGAAGAGTATATAAAAAGCCTGCTTACTCCCGGAGTTAAATTTTATCTTCAGGAGGGGGCTTCGGCTGATGCGGTGAAAGGGTGTTCTGATATTATATCAAAAAAAGAGATATTTTTAGAATCACATAATATTACTTTANNAGCTTTGAAAAAGATCAAGATAATCCCTGTGGCTGAAGACCCGGTCAGCATACTGCGTTCTGTTAAGGAGGAAGAGGAGAGCACGCTTCTGCGTGAAGCCTGTGCAATTACGGACAGGTGTTTTACTCATCTCCTTCAATATATCAAACCGGGTTTGTCTGAATGGGATATTGCCGTGGAAATTGATTATTTTTATAAAAGGAATGGATGTACAGCCTGTTCCTTCGATCCTATCGTTGCTTCAGGAACCGGTTCCTCAATGCCGCATTATAAACCTTCAAATGAGAAAAAAATCATGAAAGGGGATGTTTTACTGATTGACATGGGGTGTCTCTATAAAGGTTATAATTCAGACTTGACAAGAACAATCTTTGTGGATAGTGTAGATTCCACTCTGGGAGAAATATACAATATTGTTTATGAAGCCCAGAAAAAAGCCGTCAGTTCAGTAAAGCCGGGGATTGACACCCGTAAACTTGATTCAATAGCCAGAACATTAATTTCTGATTACGGATACGGGGATAATTTCGGTCACGGTCTGGGGCATGGTGTTGGTATAGAAATCCATGAGCTCCCGGCTATCAAAAAGTTTACCAGCGCTATCATTAAAAAGAATATGGTTATCACTATAGAACCGGGTATATATATCCCGGGGAAGGGTGGGGTCAGGATCGAAGATACTGTGCTGGTTACCTCTGGCGGTTGTGAAATTCTGACAAAATCTTCAAAGGAATTAATAGTAATTTAAGGGGTATTTATGATTTCAGTTAATGATTTCAAAAGAGGAGTAGTAATCAAGCTTGATGGTGAACTATACTCCGTTATTGAATATCAGCATGTTAAGCCTGCAAGAGGCGCCGCGTTTGTAAGATCGAAGATCAGGCATATGAAAAAGGGATCTGTTGTTGAGCGTACTTTCAGAGGCGGTGAAAAAGTTGAAGATGTAAAAATTGTAAAAAGGCAGATGCAGTATCTTTATGAAGAAGGTGATGATCTTGTTTTTATGGACACCGAGTCCTATGAACAGGAATCTATCCCTAAAAAAGCGATAGGTGACGCACTTAAGTTTATAAAAGAGCAGGACATGGTTGACATCGCAATGTACGAGGGTGAGGCAATTACTGTTGTACCGCCTCAAACCGTTGTATTGAAAGTAATCTATGCAGAACCCGGCCTTAAGGGAGATACAGCTACTAACGTTCTTAAGCCTGTTAAAGTTGAAACCGGTGCAGAGGTAAGGGTTCCTCTTTTTATAAATGAAGGTGATATGATTAAGATAAACACCGAAACAGGTGAATATCAGGAAAGGGTTAAGCAGTAGCATGAGTCTCTCACGTTATCTGCTTGAATTTGTTAATGACAATCCGGGGAAGTCAGTCGGCGCAGCTGCCGGCTTTCTTCTCGGTATATTAATTCTTACTTTTGGTGTGCTAAAAACATTTGTGGTCATACTTTTCGTTATTCTCGGTATAATAATCGGGAAGATGGTTGATGACCGCATATCTATCATAGATGAAATCCGCAGAATTTTCAGAAGATAATTAATCCGGCTATGCTGATGAAGTCTACATCTCAAAGCAGACAGAGCGGATTTAATTACATCAATGAAGCCTACAGATCGTTTAAAAAAAAGAATTATGAAAATGCGGTGATAATTCTTGAGAAGGGATATTCTTCAGGCGATACAACTCCATACAGCATGTTTCTTCTTGCAGTTTCTCTTATCTATTCCAATAATTTTTCACGCACAGGGATTATACTTGAACATATACAGCGTATTGAACCCCTTTATGAACCTTTTGTTCAGCTCAAATCATTTATATCTCTTAAATCTGCGGTGAGCCGTGAAGAAGCAATGCATATTTATGTTGCAGCCCTTGAAAAACTTCCAGCAGATGCTCTGCTGAGGAAAGCTTTAAGAATTCTTGAAGATTCAAAAGATTTTTCCGCTCTTCAGAAAAATGTCAAACTTCATGAACTTGTTCAGATACCAACTCCAGGTAAAAAATTTTATCCGGAGAAATTGTTCAGACCTGGTAAAGGGAGAATCAGGCGCGGCAGGAAATACACTCTTCCGGTTATCCTGCTTGCTTCATCCGGTATTCTGTGTGTAATTTTATTTGCCCTTTCGCCGTTATACTATTCATCTCTTGTCAGAAGTTTTAATCAGGACAGACACAGCAGTAACAGGTCAGACATAGCGGTTAAAGTAGATATGGTTGATATCGGAGGCTCCGGATACGGTGTTGTAGACAGGATAAACAGCACCAAAACTCCGGAATTCTATGCTTCAGGAGATGTCGTTATAAGTGAATTCAACGAAGCAAGAAGACTCCTGAAAGCCGGCGAGTTCAATAAAGGTGTAATTATTCTTAACAGAATAATAAACAGCAATGCGAGCTTTATGGTTAAAGAGAAATGTGAATTTCTCATAAAATATGTTATGGATTCGGATGAAAGAACCTACGAAGAGATTGATATTGCCAAACTGAATAATAAACCATATCTGTATAGGGGAAGTTCTGTTACCATCAGTGGTCAAGCGGCAAACATGAAACAGGTTAAAGGGGGGAAGAGCTTTACGCTTATGGTGGGATATGACGGTAGAAATTTCAATGGAATAACCCTGATATTCGACCCTGAAAATACTCCTGTTGAAAACGGCGAAATGGTAGAAGTTAAGGGGCTTTTTATAACAGGAATGGGGAAGGGGAATGTGCCTTATATTTCAGGTGAAAAGATCATAAAAATAAAATGATTATCCGGAATCAAGAACAGGTATGATACATCGAAAATTATTTTCTCGCGGAGATAATCCAGTGGGAGATAACTTTTGATGTATCTCCAATAATAGTTCTCTCCATCCAGCCGTAATTAAGTTCGCTGAATCCGGAAAAAAGCTTTTTCAATTCATCTTCATTATAAAATGAAACTGTAGTTCCTGTGAGATCGTCAAGTCCTGTCTGCCAGGTGTTGTTCCCCAGATGCTTCCCTGTTTTAAGATATGTATCTTTATCTGACCTTAGTGTAGCAAAAAATGAACCTCCAGGTTTTGTGATTCTTCTGACTTCAGAGATCATGGGTATTATTTCAGGCTTAGTCGAGTAATGAAGCGAGCCCCATGCGATAGAAATATCAAATAAGTCATTCTGAAGCGGTATATCACGGTTGTCGCAGTTGATCAGTTGTTCGGGATTTAAATTTCTGCAAATGTCCAGCGCATTATAGCTGTTATCTGTGCCGTAAACATGCTTCACTCCAGCGTGCTGCATAAATGCTATATGCCTGCCGCTGCCGCATCCGATATCTATTGCCTGAAGTTCTTCAAAAGATTGATATCTTTGCAGTTCTTTCATCACCAGCCGTACAAGATTTTCGTCAGGGTATGACAATACTGATTTATCTTTTTTATAATGTTTATTCCAGTCAGTTTTCATCTGTTTCGTCTTTTCGTATCCTGATATTCATTTTGGATTCAGCAAATTCAGCAGTCTGAATAGCATCTTCTAATGTTTTACCTTTGGCAACAATAACACCAATCCTGTCGTGATTTGATGCAGGCGGAGAGATGTTTGCACCAATATCCTTGAAAATCCGTGAAAAAATAATCCCGTCAATTTTCTTAACAGTATCAGTATTACACGATGCGAGTATTCCATTCTCCCCTGTAATATATTTTACTACCACCGGCACATTAAACATTTTTTTGACAGGTTCACGAAAATTGATCCCTGTGGCGGCATTAATGGAATTTCTTATATGATTATACCCTGTGGATGAGGGAATCATTATATCGGGGATGAATTCTCCGCCGAATTCCGGAACTGATTCGAGCAGGTAAAGTTCATTATCTTTGTCTATAACAAATTCCATAATCATCGGCGATGTCTGTATATTAAATGCTTCGGCTATTTTCTGACCTGTTTCAATTATCCGGTCAGCAAGATGAGAGTATACAGATGGTGTTGAATGAATTATGTCTGCGAAGTATGGCCGGGGGGATGTTATTTTGTCAGATATCATTATATTGTAATACTTCTGCTGATGTATCTGCCCTGCGCAGATTATCTCCTTCCCTTCAATAAAACGTTCATATATGAACTCCTCACCCTGGTGCTGAGAGATAAATGAGGATAATTCCTCTCTGTTGTGAATAAGTTTCACATCGATTTTAGCATGCCCTGTCTGTGGTTTGGCTATTACAGGAAAAATTTTATCCTTCAGAGAGCTTATTTTTGTTTTTTGTGTAATTGGAAGAATTTCAGGCACAGGAATATTAAGTTCAGTATAAATTTTCTTTGTTATCCGTTTGTTCAGAAATTTTTTGCTTTCTTCAAAAGGTATAAAAGGAAGGCCGAATTTTTCACAGAGGAAACTTGCAGTAATGATTGCATTTCCGTAGGACTTGGTCATTACAGCTGAAATTTTCCCATCAACAAGGAGCTCTCTCAGTTTTATATAAATATTCTCATAATCTTCAATTGATTCCTGAACCTTTAAATCACAATGGTAAAATCCCGGGGCGGCTGCATTAATATCAACTCCGATAACCTGAAAATTTGATTTTTTTGCTTCAATTATAAGCGGTATCTGATTAACGCCAGCACCTATTGAAACAAAAAAATCGAGAGATCTCTTTTTTCTGAAATTAAACATTTGTTGCACCCCGAAGGTATTTTCAGCATTATATTGGGATTATTAAATATCATTTTTTTCAACTACTTTATATAAGATGTCAAAAAT
>DINC01000263.1:0-281 GCA_002425885.1 Spirochaetia bacterium UBA5550
ATCTTACGTTTTTCTTTGAATAAATTTGTTAAAAAATTTTATTATACTGCTATTATTTGTTATCTTGTAAACACAGGAATAGTTTGCAGGCATAAACATATTGCATTCGTCAGTCGCAGTCAATTAGAGGAGAATTTATATGGGTGAAGGTGGACTTACCGAGGTTTTTTTAAATGAATGTACTGAAATTATAGGAAATCTTGAATCTGACCTTGTGACTCTTGAAGAGAAGAATGATGATCAGGATATTATAAATAGAATATTCAGATACTTTCATACAT
>DINC01000263.1:375-631 GCA_002425885.1 Spirochaetia bacterium UBA5550
AAGGAACTTTTCAGCGACAGCGGATCACCTGAATCAGATACAATCCGGAAAGATTTGACTGACCGTATAAATGTATTTCTCGGAACCACGGAGAAGAAAGAGGAGGAGCCTGAGGATTTTCTGAAAGCTGTTGGCGCTTATAAAAGTGTAGGGAGCAATGAGAGGTATTTTAAAATAGCTGCTGTATTCAAAGAGGATATTTTCAACAATGGGATTGATCCATTGATGGTAATAGAGGATCTCTCGGGACTGGGGT
>DINC01000263.1:644-7648 GCA_002425885.1 Spirochaetia bacterium UBA5550
GTATTGTATCATTAACTGTAGATAAAAAAAGAATTCCTGATTTTGAAAAACTCGATCCTGAAAAATGTTACATGTCCTGGGATATTGTTATGAAAACCCGGTTCGACGAAATGAAGCTTCGTGATGTTTTTCTCTTTGTATATGATGATAATGAAATTGATATAGAAAATGTCACAGAAAAATATAATGTTTCAAAAGAGACACCTTATATTGCTGAGAAAAAACTTGGCGAGATACTGGTTGAAAAAGGGATAATTAATACCAACGAGCTCGAAGACCTTGTAAGGATGCAGAATGACAAGAACTTCAGGCTTGGAGATATAATTGTCCAGAAAGGGCTTGCGTCTCCAAAACAGGTGGATGAAGCCCTTAATGAACAGGATAAGATAAAGAAGAAGATCGAGATAAGTACTGTCCGTGTTGATTCAACAAAACTTGACAACCTGATGAATCTCCTGGGGGAGATTGTGATAGGGCAGGCCTCTCTTCACCGTGTTGCTGATGATATTGAGGAGGAGAAAGCCTTCAGGCTCAAGAATTCTCTCTACAGTCTTGACAGGGTTACCCGTGAATTCCAGGAACAGATAATGTCAATAAGGATGGTCCCAATAGGGCCGACCTTTGAGCAGTTTAAACGATTTGTCCGCGACGCGGCGCATAACATGGGGAAGGAGATTAAACTCCACATTGAAGGCGGGGATACCGAGCTTGATAAAACTGTAATAGAAAAGATCGGTGATCCGCTGAAGCATATGATAAGAAACGCCATTGACCACGGCATAGAGAGATCTGATGAACGTAGAAAAAACGGGAAACCCGCACATGGTACAATCAATCTCAAGGCTTATCACCAGGAGGGGAATGTATATATTGACGTAATTGACGACGGGAAGGGATTTGATCTTGAGAAAGTAAAACGTAAAGCAGTATCTCTTGGAATCATTCAGCCTGAAGAGGAGATTACCAAAGAGAAACTTGTTACAATAGTTTTCAGTCCCGGTTTTTCAACGGCAGAACAGGCCAGCGACCTCTCCGGAAGAGGAGTGGGGATGGATGTGGTTAAAACTAACATCGAAGAGCTTCGTGGTTCTGTTGAAGTGAAGACAAAAGAGGGTGAAGGTACACTTATCAGGATTAAACTCCCGCTGACTCTTGCTATAATCGAAGGTATGCTTGTCCGTATCGGGCGTTCTGTACTCATTATACCGCTGTTATCAGTTATTGAAACAATACAGGTAAGCCGTGAAAACTACAAGACAGTTGAGGGGAAGGGTGAGGTTATTCTGGTCAGAGGGGATTATATCTCACTTATACGGCTTAATGAACTTTTCGGGATTGAAGCTAGCTTCACAAATCCGTGGGAAGCCCTGATTGTTATTGTGGAGTCTGATGGTGAGAGAATCGGGATAATGATAGATGATCTTATAGGGCAGCAGCAGATTGTAATCAAAAGTCTTGATAATTTCATTACAACAAGCAGGTCGATATCAGGCGCGTCGATACTTGGGGATGGAAGGGTGGCTCTTATAATTGATATACACGGTATGGTCGAAGAGATCAAAAACAGATAAAGGTAAGTATGATGAAAGTTGAAACTGAAGTAAACGTAAAAAATATCAGAAGTTTTTATACTTCTCTCAAGAGTGAGTTAGAGAAAGAAAGTGAAGTTATTCTGGATTTAACTGATACTGTACGGATCGATTCATCCGCTGCACAGGTCATTATCTCAGCAATGAGCAGAGCAGCTGTACTGAATAAAAAGATCAGCATCACCGGGGCTTCGCCGGAAATGAAAGCGCTTTTAAGCCTGGCAGGCCTTTAGAACTGAATTTATCTTATCCGGGAGGATTAAATGAACAAGTATATTATGGTAATTGATGACTCGCCCACCATCAGAGTAAGCGTTGAAATGGCGCTTAAACAGCTTGGTTTATCCATAAAACAGGCTGAAAACGGGCAGGATGCTCTTGATAAGATCGGCCAGATCAAAGCTGAAGGGAGTGAGATAGCTATATGCATAAGCGATATTAATATGCCCGTGATGAATGGCATTGAATTCATAGCTGAATTCAGAAAGGTGGACAAGTTCACTCCTGTAGTTGTGCTTACAACAGAGGCTGAAAAAGATATAATTCAGAAAGGGAAAGAAGCGGGAGCTTCCGGATGGATTATAAAACCTTTTCAGGCAGAGGATCTTCTTAATGTAGTCAAAAGGTTTGTGAAATAATCATGTATGATAATAAACGGAATATTAAGGATGCTGCTGATGATACGAAAGGTGAAGAAGTTAATCAGTATGTAACTTTTCTCGTAGGCGATGAAACCTACGGCGTATCAGTGATGAAGGTTCAGTCCCTTAACGAAATGATTGAGATTACCCATGTCCCTAAAGCCCGGGCTTTTATTAAAGGTGTTATCAATCTTCGTGGTTCTGTTATACCTGTTATTGATATGAGGAGAAAGTTTTCTCTTCCGCCCAAAGAATATGATTCATTTACTGTTATACTGATCGTTGAGGTTAATGAGAGACTTGTCGGTATGATTGTAGATGCTGTTTCTGATGTTGTTAACATTCCTTTGTCAGATATTCAGAGTCAGATAAATTATTCCGCGCGGGTAGACACCAGTTCTATTGAGGGTATTGGCAGAATAGGAGAGAGTCTTGTTGTTCTCCTTGATGTCGAAACATTTCTATCTGGCGATTCCCTGTCTGAAGGGTAGTCTTTTATGCTAAGGAGTCAGCAGAACAGGACCGGGAAGCCTCTCTACCTGATATATCCCGGTGAGCATTATGCTTCAAATGAAAACTGCTATATCGGAACAATTGTCGGTTCCTGTCTTGCTGTATCTGTTTTTGATTCTATTAAGCGGAGAGGGGGACTCATAAATTTCGTGGTTCCGGGGACTACAGGTACAGAAGGGATCGTGCATGATGAGATATCCAGAATCGGGATATTGAATATGGAGTACCTCATGGCAGACATGGTTAAGCTTGGATGTGACAGACATCACATGAAGGCAAAGATATTCGGAGCAGGTTATACTGACGCTTCAGGGCCGGTCAGATTATCTCTTACAGAGAGTAATATCCATTTTGTTAAAGAGTATTTTGAACTGGAGAATATTCCGGTTGAGAAGAGTGACCTCGGTGGCAACTTCAGAAGAAAGCTGTATTTTTCACCTTTTGACGGAGTGGTTTACAGGCAGATACTGAAAAACAATGAGGAATTTTCAGAGTTTATTCAGCTTGAGAAGGAATATGTTGAAAATGAATTCAGGAATAGAAACAGGGTCGGTAAAATTTTACTGTTCGATTAGGGAAATAACATGATAAAGAATTACATTCTGGAAGATCATGATTTTAACAGGCTCAGGGACATTGTTTATAAAGAGGCAGGGATCAAACTCAGTGATGTAAAAAAAATACTGATGCAGTCGCGCCTGATGAAAAGGCTCAGGGAACTGAGGCTTGATTCGTTTGGGGATTATTATGATTATCTTATCGAAAACTATAATGAAGAAAAGATTAATTTTATTAATCTTATAACAACCAATAAGACTGATTTTTTCAGAGAGAATGATCATTTTGAATTTATGAAAAATGTGGTACTCCCTGAGTATCAGCGTCGTGGGGTGAAAGAGATCCGCATCTGGAGCGCGGGTTGTTCAACCGGTGAAGAACCATATACCATTGCAATGGTAACAAGAGAATTTTTCGGCACAAACAAATCACCGGAAATACTTATACTGGCAACAGATATTGATACCCAGGTATTACAGAAAGCAAAAAATGGCGTTTATCCCGAAGACCATCTCGCGACAGTTGATCCTAAATACCTGAAAAAATATTTTGTAACAGAGAAAAATGAAGATGATGATGTGTATTACCGGGTCTGCGATTCATTGAAAGAGTCAGTCTACTTCAGGAGGCTCAACCTGCTTCAGGATGAATATCCTATGCAGAAGAAGTTTGATATTATTTTCTGCCGTAATGTTATTATTTATTTTGACAGGGATACTCAGCGTAAGCTCTTCGCCAAATATTATAATTACCTTAAGGATGACGGATATCTTCTCATCGGTCATTCAGAGAATATAACAAGCATAACTGATCAGTTCGTGCTTGCCGGAAGAACCATATACAGAAAGGTGGTATGATCCCAGGTGTATTTAAGAATGAGGCACAAGCTCGGGAAAAATCTGACAATAATTTATCCTGGGGAATACTATGTTACTGACAGCGATGAACTTATCGGGACGCTGCTCGGTTCATGTGTTGCCGTATGCCTGCATGATAATGTAAAAAAGATTGGCGCAATGAACCATTTTATGCTTCCGGGAAAAATTAACGAACGTGACATTCCGCAGGATGATTATACAAGATACGGACTGGCATCAATGATTAAAATAATCTGGGAGATGCTTGAGAGGGGAGCCGCAAGAGAGAATATTACAGCTAGGGTATTCGGCGGAGGCAACATTATTCAGTCGCTTAATACTCCGGACAAACAGGGAAATATATCCTCCAATAATGTAAGAATGGCAAAGCTGATGCTTGAAATGGAGGATATCCCGATTGTCGGGATGGATGTGGGCTCTGATTATACAAGGAAGATTATATTTGATATTGATACAGGGAGAGTGTATCTGCGGAAAATCCGGGGTACAGAGATATCAAAGCTTGTACTGGAAAGAGATGAAAAACTAACAACAGGGTAGAGAGTAAGCCTATGGAACAGAAAAAAGTCAGAGTACTTATTATTGATGACTCAGCGTTGATGCGTAAGTTTTTAACAGATACGTTGTCGCAGTCTGCTGACATTGAGATACTTGGAACCGCAATTGATGCAAATATAGCCGCAAAAAAAATCAACACAATGAATCCTGACGTAATAACCCTGGACATAGAGATGCCGGGAATGGATGGCCTTACTTTTCTGCAGAAGCTTATGATAGCTAATCCTGTTCCGGCTATCATGGTAAGTTCTCTTACGGAGAAGGGATCAACTGCTGCGATAAGGGCTCTTGAGATTGGAGCCTTTGATGTTATCGCGAAACCGCAGTTCGATGTCAGTGACAGTACATCAGAATTCGCACGGGAGCTTATAGAAAAAGTTGTTGGCGCAGGTAATTCCAAGGCCAGGATAAAAAAGAAACCGGCAGTTGCTCTTAAAGTTGACCAGAAATATACTGCTGATGTAATTCTATCCAAATCGGATTTTGTAAACAAAAACAAACCTACTGAAAAAGTTATTGCTATTGGTGCTTCAACAGGGGGGACAGAGGTCATTGACCAGATTCTTGCCAATCTGCCTAACGGCTGCCCCGGTATTGTAATTACCCAGCATATGCCTGAAAAATTTACCGAAGCTTTCGCAAACAGGGTTAACGGTAAGTCAAACCTTCTGGTTAAAGAGGCGAAAAACGGAGACAGGCTGCTTACTGATGTGGCGCTTGTTGCTCCGGGGGGTAAGCATATGCTCCTGAAGTCTGACAGGAACGGCTACTGGGTGGAGATTAATGAGGGGCCTCCTGTTAACAGGCACAGACCGTCAGTTGATGTGCTGTTCAGATCAGTGAGCAAATATGCGGGAGATTCTGCCGTAGGGATCATCTGCACAGGTATGGGGAATGATGGCGCTGCCGGGCTGCTTGAGATGAAGCAGGCAGGCGCTTATACTCTTGCACAGAATGAGGAGTCCTGTGTGGTTTTCGGAATGCCCAAGGAGGCTATTAAACTTGGTGCTGCTAATGCGATTACGGATATTGAGGGAATTATTAATTATATTAAGAAGATGTGCCATTAAAGGATTACCTCTCGCAAAGGCGCTAAGACGCGGAGAAAAAATTAAAAAATGATCACCACAGAGGCACAGAGGTCACGGAGAAAGGCAGAGGCAATTTTACACAGATGGACACAGATTTTCACAGATAGAGATGATGGTATAGGAGAGAGTTTGATTCCTGAATAAAGAGATCCTCAAAACTCCATGAACTCCGTGCCTCCAGCAAAGCGGGTGGTAAAAATTAGAACATTTTAAAGACAGAAAGAGAAAGGTGGGAGAATAGTTTTATTTCCGCTTAAAATGGGAATATGTAAAAGCAGAGGGAGTGGAGAGAGAAAGTGATAGNNGATTATTATGGATACTTATAGGCTCTTATCGTTGGTGTAGCTCCAGATGTAAGAGTATTACCGCCACCATCAGTAAAAACAATGCTGCTGGTTAACTGTATGTTATAGGTGTCATCCGTTTGTTTATTGATCGTCATTGTAATATCGCTACCATTTGTAGTAGAATAACTGTTACCGTTTCCGATTACTTTAACAGAATATTGAGAAGATGTTAACGTAACAGAACCTTCTGGAATTTCAGTTGCTGGCCAGTATATTTTAAATGAAAATCTACTGGTTGCAGTTGAATTGTCTAAATTATCAACAGCAATTCCAACGTAAGTTGCATCACTCATGGCGCCTAAATAAATTATTGAGTTTGCATTTACACCTGAAACAGATTTATTCCCACCACTACTTAAAGTTAAACTATAACTTTTATTAGCATTTACCGTCTTCGCACTACCCAGCCCCGGATCTATATACCCCACAGATACATCGCTGTCGGAATCTCCGCTGCATGAAATTATTGCTGCTGATAATAGTATTGCTAAAATAAAAATAATCTTCCTCATTCTAATCCCCGGAAAAATCGAATATTCAATGTATCAATAATAAAAAAAGCGCTTCGCATGTAAAGAATTTAATTTGCAGCCTGGATTATTCCTGTCACCGGATACTGCCGGGTCTCTGCAATTCCTATACCTTTTTCTTTATAAAGCCTCAAACTTTGCGCCTTCGCGTCTTAGCGAGATACTTTTCCCCGGTTTTAATTCCCGCTCTCTCGCTATTCTCTAAATCTTATGAAAATTTTTTTATGACATAAATTTTAATATTTTGTATTAAAAAATAAATATAAGTTGCAATAAAATACCTGTTTTGGGAATTTTTA
>DINC01000152.1 GCA_002425885.1 Spirochaetia bacterium UBA5550
TAACATTATGAAAGTTAAAAATTTTATATTAATATTTATTCTTTTTTTCTCTGAAGGGGCACACTCTGAAAGTAGATGGGAACTGACAAAAAACAGTAATGGAATCTCTGTTTATCAGCGTTCGGGAAAAGATACTGATGCAGAGGAGTTCCTTGGAACTATTACTATTGAGGAAACAGCTCAAAAGATATTTGCGATTACCGGTGATGTAGGGTCAAACAGGTACTGGATGGCTGACTGTATCCACTCTGAACATGTAAAAAAAATATCAGATAATGAGGTCATAGCATATTACATAACAAGCCCCCCGTGGCCTGTTACTAAGAGAGATTCAGTTATAAGAATTAAATTTAACAGGATTAACGGAGAGAAATTCCGGGTTGATATGAACGCGCTTTCTGAAGGTGAAGCTGAACAGTATGTCGGAAAAAATTCAGGAATGGTCAGGATTTATAAGATGTCGGGATTTGTCGATATCGAGGGGAGGAACGGAAAAACCGGTATCCGGTTTGGTGTATCAGGAGGGCCCGGTGGGAAGGTTCCGGATTTTATTGTAAAATGGGGGGGATGGAGAATCCCTTATCATACTTTAGAAGGACTCAGAAATTTTGTTATGCTCAAGAACGGCAAGAAGTGATCTGTAACCGTTTTCCATCATGATGTTATGACTGTAACGGAGCAGGTTCCTGCCGAAAGGGATATATTCGATCATTCTGACAAATAAATTCACAGGTTCAACCTCCCATGTGAATGAAGACAATGTGCTCTCCCCGATCTGATTAAGTGTCCAGATCCCCCGGCCGTTCAGATCTCCTCTGCTTATAACTTCAAGTTCCCTGCAGGGTGTAACTTTTACTATTTGAGTGTTAAACCTGAATGTATAGGGTATAACAGCTCTAACTTCACAGTCTATGGTTATATTCTGTTTAAGGGATTTTTCTTCCCCTCTGAACTGCACAGTGCGGAAGTATTTCCATATACCCGGCCATGACTCAATATCAGATAAAATGCTCCATATAATATCAGGGGAGGCATTGATGCTGTATTCATTCTTAAAGCTGTATTTCATTATACTCTCCAGCAGGATTGCATTGCTGCGTTAAAGCAGGTATTGAGGGAGAGAGCATCGGCTGTGTCAATCTGTTTATCGGGATAAGAATTTTAAGGCCGGTATAAACCGCTCTTTTTACAGACATTTCTTGACAGCATTTCTTTTTGTCAGGTATTATGGCATTCAGAAAATTAATACAGGAAGAATAAAAATGAGCAATCTCACAGCAACAATTAAAACATCAAAGGGAGAAATCAGACTTAATCTTTTTGATGATAAAGCTCCTGTTACAGTGGCGAACTTTGTAAACCTTGCGAAAAGGGGTTTTTATGACGGCCTTAAATTCCACAGGGTAATAGCCGATTTTATGATTCAGGGCGGATGCCCGAAGGGTAACGGCACAGGGGGCCCTCCCTACAGATTTGAAGATGAGTGTACCCCGCAGCTGAGGCATGACAAACCGGGCAGGCTCTCAATGGCAAACGCCGGGCCCAACACAAACGGAAGCCAGTTTTTCATTACACATGTGGCAACACCGTGGCTTGACGGCAAACACACAGTATTCGGTGCTGTTGTTGATGACAGTGATCAGAAGGTTGTGGACAGCATAAAGCAGGGTGACTCTATCGAATCAATAACAATCGGCGGAGACGCTGACGCTCTCCTCGCAGCACAGGCTGACAAAGTAGCTGAGTGGAATAAGGTTCTGGGGTAGAGGATTATAATCTCGCAAAGCCGCAGAGGCGCAATGTCTAAAAGATATATCTTTGCGTCTTAGCGGCTTAGCGAGCAAATTTTTTTTAAGGATGGGGATTGTGAAAAAGTGCGGGATTATAGGCGGTATAGGGCCTGAGGCTACTGTGGAATATTACAGGGGGATTATTGACGGCTATAGAGGAATTATTACAGACGGCAGCTATCCTGAAGTAATTATTCATAGTATTGATATGACCCGCATGATAGGATATATCCAGTCAGGTGATCGTACCTCCCTGATTAGATATATATCTTCAGCAGTCGGCTCTCTGAAAAACGCGGGAGCGGATTTTGCTGTGCTGTCCTCCAATACTCCTCATATTGCATTTGATGATATTGAAAAGGCGGCGCCTCTGCCGATGATAAGTATTGTTAAGGAAACTGCCGGTGAAGCGGAAAGAAAAGGCTTAAAGAGATGCGGGCTCATTGGTACGGCTTTTACAATGAATAATGATTTTTACAAACGCGTGTTTGCTGATAAAAATATTTCAGTCTTCTCTCCAGATTCCGTGTCACAGGGGTTGATTCATAATATAATTTTCAGTGAGCTGGTTTTCGGCAAAGTCACAGACGAATCGAGGGAAAAGTTCATGGAGATTATTAAAAAAATGATCACTCAGGATAAAATAGATTCGCTTATACTGGGTTGCACTGAACTTCCGCTGATACTTAAAGAGACAGAGAGTTCCGCTGCCGGTATCCCTTTTCTGAATACAACTTCTATTCACATAAAAAGCATAGTTGATAAGATAACAGTATAACATAACTGAACCGGCTAAAGAGACATCCCTATTCAGCTGTATATTCGGCAGCAAGGAGTGCAAAGTCGTCATCTATTACTGTTGCTTCACTGTTGTTGAATATTTCATTATAAATATTTCCGCATAGAGCATAGGGTGAAAGACCGGTGTGTCTTTCAAGCATTTCAATGAATCTTTCCTCTCCTATCATTTCACCGGAAGCGATCCTTGCTTCAATTACTCCGTCAGTATAAAGAACAATCATGTCCCCCGGGTAGAGTTGTGTACGAACCTCTTCGTACACCGAGTCTGCTGCATCAATTATGAGCCTCCCTCCAGGTTTAATAATCTCAGTTCCTCCGCTTTTACGGATTATTATCATCGGAGGGTGCCCGGCGCAGGCGGAAGTTATGATGCCGGTTTTCAGGTCTATGCAGCACATATATGCGGATATGAAGTTATCATCAATCTTACCGGATAGAAGCCGTTTCATCTCAATAAAGGCCTCTGCAGGTTTCTGGATAAATCGCCCCCATGAATTAAGGGACATCTTCACCATGGATGCAATCATGGCTGATGAAGCTCCATGTCCTGAGACATCGCATATAAAAAGCCCCACTTCATCCATACCATCCCTGTAATGGATATCGATGAAGTCACCTCCCACTCCCAGTACAGGTTCATACCTGAATGCAATTTTAAGTTTTTTTATAACTGGGATGTTATTAGGGAGAAGGGACATCTGTATTTTGCGGGCAAGCTGCACATCTCTCTCCAGTTCGGACTTCTGTTTCTCAATAACAGATGTCCGCTCTTCCACGATAAGTTCCAGGTGATTGTTTATATCCTCCAGGTTACGGAACATCACAGAGTTGGCAATTGCAATACCGGCGTATGTGCTTATATTTCTGATAAAGCGGAATTCATTTCCGTTAAACTGTCTACTGTCTGTTTTTTCCGAGAGCAGGATAATTGCAATGACTTCATTCTGATTAATGAGAGGTATGAGATATTCGCAGTTGTATTCAGCAAGCAATGATGCAATTGCTCTGTATGACGAATCAGTAATCACTCCTGATTCAAGAATGCTTTTCTGAAGATATATGTCACTGTGGCCGATTAATACATTTAGAGCTGCATCATCAAATTCAATTGCAGCATCATTTTCATTGCTGAAGAATTTTCTGTTTAAACCGCGCAGATAGATCGAAGCTTGTCTCAATTCAAGATTTTTTTTCATAATAAGAATCACTGNNCGGCTGAATTTTATTGAAATAAAAATAATTAACAGCAAACCATATCAGAAATATAATGATAAGCAGAAATGTATTCAGCTTTGAAAACATCTCCTGGATATGGAGGAATACAAAAAGGTTCGGTATAGCAATGAGTGAGGAGAGTATGAGCCAGAACAGGGTATAATGCGCAGCAGTGCTGATGTTAATAAGCCTGTATCTCACAATTCCGTATGTCATAATCCCCAGCGGGATAAACATAAGGTTGCTTAGAGGATATAAGTCTGTTCCGTTCATTGCGGGAAGATTACTCATGGTGAGAAGAACAGAAAGAAAATACGAGATAGCCAGGTAGTTTATTTTAAGTCTTACCACCCTGTTCTTTTCGGTTTTAATTTTGTTTATAAAGAGGTAGAAGATGTAAAAAGTTATCAGGGTGGCATATAAACTGAAGAGATGAAAGACCGGCCCCCCTTTTGCAATCATCCCCCATGAATAGTGGTGGAAACCGACGAAGTATAAATCTGTATGAACAAAAACAGCTATTATTGTACTAAGGATAAAAGAACCGTATAAAAGCAGCCGGTTTTTATATCCTGTTATTTTCTGAAAAAAAAGAAGCGATAGAGCCGGGACAAAAACATATAGAACATGAATGATCCTTTCCGCGCTCATTATGACTGATTCATCTGTTTCAATATTATGCCAGATAAATGCCCATGAAAGCAGTGACCACCAGATACAGATAAGTGAAAGGAGTATATTCTCCTCACTGAGCTTTTTTCTTGTAATAGATACAGACGCCAGTATATAAGCCGTTATCAGGGAGAGTACCGGCGGTATGAGATAGAAGGAATAGCCGCTTATCATATAGTGTTTTATCAGCCAGATTTTTAGTCAAGGCACCTGTAGNNAAGGAATCATTTAATAATCGGGATTGACTTTGTTATATCAGTAAATTTATTTAGTTCAGAAAAAACATCATAAGGAGTCTTCTCTGAATTTTAAGTCTAAAAAATCAGAAACGGGTTCAGCTGCCGGCACTTTTTACACGCTTGCCTCTTTTATAATGTGGGGTGTTCTGCCGGGATACTGGAAACAGCTTCAGTCTGTACCGGCCGGGGAGATTATATATCACAGGATTGTGTGGAGCTTCCTGGTGTCGGCAATACTGGTGCTTTCTGCAGGGAGATGGCATATAGTTGCAGAGATCCTGAAGAACCGGAGACGCAGATTTATAGTATACATCACATCAGGCACACTTGCCCTTAACTGGCTCACTTATGTGTATGCAATTAATGCCGGTAAGATCGTTGAGGCAAGTCTCGGTTATTATATTAATCCCCTTGTGAATATTTTTCTCGGAATGGTATTCCTGAAGGAGAGGTTTAACCGTCTCCAGACCTGCGCTCTGATACTGGCTGTCTGCGGCGTTGCATATATCACCTTAAACCAGGGCAGCGTGCCATGGATTGCACTATCTCTTGCATTCAGCTTCGGTCTTTACGGACTTTTTAAAAAGATCGGGAATCTCGATTCTGTTACATCGCTTACAGTGGAAACAATGTTCCTTTCTATTTTTGCTCTCCCCGTTCTTGTTCAACTGGGGGTAAGCGGAAAAGGGGCTTTCGGCGTAGGTTCTCTTTACATTGATGTTATTCTTGCCGGTTCAGGAATTGTTTCAGCAGTGCCGTTATATCTCTTTGCCAGTGGAGCGAAAGTTATTCCGCTTTCAAGGGTGGGTTTTCTTCAGTATACGGCTCCCACAATTTCGCTGTTTATCGGTGTGCTTCAATACGGCGAGCCTTTCACTGATGTTCATGCTGTAAGTTTCGGATTTATCTGGGCAGGCCTCGCACTATATACTGTTTCAGGTTTTATTAAGAGAAGTTGAGTCTGTAAAAATTAATTTGATTCGACCCTGTTTCTTCCATTCTTTTTAGCGTTGTACATTGCACTGTCTGACCTGACATATATATCATCAACACTCTGGTCGCCGTTTCTTGACTGAGACACGCCTATACTTACTGTAATAAGAATCTCTTCATCATTATGTTTAACCACAGTCCCCTCAACTCTGCTTCGTAAACGCTCAGCGATAAAGATGGCTGCTTTAGTTTCAGTTTCAGGGAGAATGACAGAAAACTCCTCCCCACCGACTCTCCCTATAAGGTCTGATGTCCTCAGAGATTTTTTCATCACAGCCGCGGCACTCTGAAGAACTTTATCCCCCCCTTTGTGACCGTAATTATCATTTATGGACTTGAAGAAATCGATATCAATCATTAATATGGAATATTTTGATTCATATCTTTTTGCCCTGTCGAATTCACTGTTAAGTCTGTCCATGAAATATCGTCTGTTTGCAATCCCTGTGAGTTCATCTGTTGTCGCCAGCTGCAGCAGTTTCTCCTTGGCCCTTTTCAGTTCTACATGAGTCCTTGTTCTTGCCAGGAGCTCCTGTGTCCTGAATGGTTTAGTAATGAAGTCAACCCCTCCGCTTTTAAAGCCTTTGATTATACTCTCCTCATCATTCATGGCGCTTAAAAAAATAACAGGCGTACCATTCAGCCTCGGGTTGGCTTTTATCGATTCACTGAACTGGTACCCGTCAATACCCGGCATTATTATATCAAGCAGAATAAGGTCAGGGCAGTTTTTTGAAAGGAATTCCAGTGCAGATTCTCCGTCTGTGTATACTTCTGTATTGAAGCCGTTTTTTTTAAGAAGGCTTTCGCAGAGTTTACTGTTGATTACACTGTCCTCAACAATAAGTATCAGAGGTTTTCCATCATTAAGATCCAATATTATGCTCCGTTTCTAACCGGTAATAAAAAACACAGTTTAAAGTCGCTCTCTTACTGAATGAAACATTATTAAATTCAGATTATTTCAAAGTTAATATAAAATTTGGTGC
>DINC01000151.1:0-5493 GCA_002425885.1 Spirochaetia bacterium UBA5550
TGTCCAACACTATTTTAGGTATTTTAAGTAAAGGTTAGGGTGTGTATATATGAGCAATTTTACCTCTTGACAAAATCCTGCTGTATGAGGATTTTATTTCCGGTATTAACCTCATCAGGACAAATTTTTAACCCGGAGCGGTATTTATGATAGATCCAAAAATTATAAGAGATGATATTGAATCAATAAGGAAGCTTCTTGTAAAGCGTAACATGCAGGGAGCAGTTAATGTAGACGAGCTTAAAGCTGTTGATGAGGAGAGGCGTACACTTTCCCTGAAATCTGATGAGCTCCGCGAGAAGAGAAACACCCTTTCCAAAACCATAGGCCAGCTTAAATCGCAGGGGAAGAATGCTGATGACGCGATGAAAGAGGTTCAGTCCATAAGCGATGAGATAAAGACTTTTACTGACAGGCTTGAAGAGCTGAACGAAAAGTTTAAAGATCTTCACCTCTCAATACCGAACATGCTGGATAAATCAGTACCTGACGGTAAAGATGACAAAGACAATATTATTGTGAGAGAGTGGGGCAAAAAGCCTGAATTTAAGTTTACCCCGAAACCGCATTATGAAATAGGAACCGATCTCGGCATACTGGACTTCGAGCGGGGAGTGAAACTTGCCGGAGCAAGGTTCTATGTTTACAGGGGACTTGCTGCGTCGCTTGAACGCGCAATCATAAACTTCATGCTTGACCTTCACACTAAGGAGAATGGCTACACCGAAACATTCGGCCCTTTTATCGTTAATGACGAGAGCATGACAGGTACAGGGCAGTACCCGAAATTTAAAGATGAATATTATCGTATGGAACGTGACGGTCTCTCTCTGATACCCACAGCGGAAGTTACACTGACAAACATATACAGGGACGAAGTTCTTGAAGCGGAGAATCTTCCGATATGCCTTACAATGCAGTCATCATGTTTCAGACGAGAGGCGGGAGCTGCCGGCCGCGACACACGGGGGCTGGTTCGTGTTCATCAGTTTCAGAAGGTCGAGCTTGTTAAGTTCGTTGAGCCTGAAACTTCATTTGATGAACTTGAGAAGCTTACTGCTAATGCGGAGGAGGTGCTGAAGAGACTTGGACTTCATTACCGCGTAGTGCTTCTCTGCAGCGGCGACGTTTCGGCATCATCAACAAAGACATATGACCTTGAAGTATGGATGCCGGGTCTCGACAGGTACATGGAGATATCATCATGTTCCAACTTCCTTGACTACCAGGCGAGACGCGCAATGATAAGATATAAAAAGAAAGGGGAGAAGCCTGCGTACCTCCACACGCTGAATGGTTCAGGCCTTGCTGCCGGCAGAACAATGGCTGCAATAATGGAAAACTACCAGACAGAGGATGGACAGATAATCATCCCTGACGTGCTGAAAAAATATATGTAGCCTGTTTTATGAAAGAGATTGAATTTAAAAATCTCTCGTGGCAGAGGATCAGGCTCGCCCTTTCGCTTGCATTAATGAAAGGGGAGCCCGTGGTTCTCCGAAACGGCTGGTCCTTCATTGAGAAAAACTTCGACTACCTTCCTGTCTATGAAACAATCAAAAAATTTATGTTTGAAACAGGGTGCGGCATGCTTGCTGATTCTGGTGATGACCTTCAGTTTATGCCGGAGGGGTTGAGGTATGGGGAGTACCATATCGATACAGGGAAGTTTACGCCTCTCTCAGAGATCGAGCTTCTGCTGCTTCCGTCTCTTTTCAGGCAGGAGTTCCGCTCTGTGATTAACTACAGCGGCGTGACCCATTCACACATCTCTTATCCCACGGTGTTTCTTAAAGAGAGCCTCTTTTCTATTCTGGAAAAGATGGGGTTCTATGCCAGCATGAATCTGAAGCGATTCGGATTCTACGGTTCAGGGGGAGGCTCGGCAGAGTCAAGAATCTATCCTGAGGAGATTAAGCCCTGCGGTGATGTTCTCTCCTTCGGAGAGAAGAGGATTGAAGGTGCACGTGTATTCATGGCGGGGATGAACATGGAGATGGCAGGGAAGGAGAAGGAATTCCTGATGCGGAGCCTGAAGCTTGAGGATAACAAAGTCCAGATTATGGAAGTGGTTGATGCTGACGGAATGGGGAATTCGATCCAGGTATATGTTGATTGCGGCGGGATGCATACGATTATCTCCCGCGACATGGCTATTTATAATAGCGCAGGTGATATTGTCTTTGATGAGGCTAAGTACTATGCTTCGATCTCTGCGCTTGTAAGTGAAACTGAGAGATTTATTAAGACTGATTATATACCTGCGGAAATTGCTGCTGAACTTATACCTTATATTATTATGAGCGGGTCAGCGGTGCCGGAGAAGATTAAAGATATGGAAGAGTTCAGGATCTGTGTGGAATTATTGAGGTAAAGTAAAGCNNAGGGGTTGCAACCCCTTGCTTTACTTTACCTCATACTCCTCTTCGCGCTGATAAGTGAAACTGCAGTTACAGCAAAGACAATCACCGCTCCGCCGATTACTGTATTCCACCCCGGGAATTCCCCGATAATCAGAAATACCCAGACAGGGTTGAAAACCGGTTCAATCACAGCAATAAGTATTGCTGAAACTGCTGATATTCTCCTAATACCTATTGCGATAAGGATTGAGGGTATCCCCATCTGAACAGCTCCTAAAACAAGCATTGCTGTAACAGATGAAGTGGAGAGAACCGGTGCAGGGAGAAAAAGTGAAACAGTAAAACATACTGCGGCAGTAATCCAGTGCGCAAGTATGTTCGATTCGAAGGGGGAGCCCTCCTTCTGCATTCTTAGAAAAACAAAGTATAGACTGAATGTAAAAGCGGAGCAGAGTGCAAGAAAGTTGCCAAGCATCTGCCCTGTACCCAGTTCATCCATGAACATTATGAACATACCCGCAGCTACAAATATGATGGCACCCCAGTGTTCAATACGTGTCCGCTCTTTAAGAATCCCTGCTGCTATAAATGCGGTGAGAACCGGGGCAATATACTGCAGAAGTACAGCGTTGGCCGCTGTAGTGGTTTTGTTGGCTATTACAAAAAGAATCATTGTCACAGCGTAAGAGAGTGCCGCTGCAATCTGGGCAAATGAGAAATGGAAAACGGGCTTTCTGATAAAAGCGAGTATAACCAGGGATGCGATAAAACTCCTCATCCCCGCGATAAGGAAAGGCTGCCAGTCTATCAGTTTTATCAGCAGCCCGCCCATGCTCCAGAGTGAGGCTGTGCCCACCATGGCCAGTACACCGCCAAGTTTATGATTTATATTCATTCTTATATGACCTTATCCGGTAAAGTTTCTTAATGAGCCATTAATATTTAAAAGAGAATCCGCCAATCAGTAATAGATTACCGCCTGCGCGGCAATGACAGAACTTAACATTGATAATTACTCTTCCAGCTTTTTCAGCTCTGCTTCAAAAAAGTTTTTCTTTTCATCCAGTTCGTTGTGAAGCTTTTCGTATTCATCAAAGAGTGTTTCTATCTCTCTCTGGAGTGAATGTATTTCTTTTGAAAGGGCTTCGATCTCCTTTCCGGTTTTAACTCCCGCAGCTTCGATCATCTCGCTGTTTTTCTTTTCAAGGAGTATCTCTTTTTCTGAGATAAGTGTCTCAACCTTCTGTGTTCTGTCTTCGAGAGGTTTGAGCTCTTTTGAACGGCGCGTTATAATGTCGGAGCGGAGCTTGCGCATATCTTTTTTGTTTATCGATTCTTTCGCGTCAGAGGACTTACCCTGCTGCTGCCCCGCCTCCTCCTCCCAGCCGATTTTGTCGAGGAAGTACTGGTAGCTCCCTTCAAAGACCGTTACACCGCTCCCCTGGAAAACAATGAACCTGTTTGCCAGTGTATGAAGGAACATCTCGTTGTGCGTAACCATGATCACTGCTCCGGGGAATGAATCAACAGCAGCAACCAGTGCGTCGCATGACTCCATATCCAGGTGGTTCGTAGGCTCATCAAGGAATAGGAGGTTTGACGGTGCGGCTAAAATTTTCCCCAGCAGCACACGGTTCTTCTCCCCTCCGGAGAGTACGCTTATCTTTTTCAGAGCGTCATCTCCTTCAAACATCATTGCGCCTGCAATATTCCGTGCCGGCTGTTTGTCGCATCCGGCAGACATTATCTCCTCTTCTATCGTGAGGTTTTCATTAAGGTTTATTACATTTGTCTGCGCGAAGTATCCGGAGCACATGTTGGGGTGAGCCGTAATTGTTCCGCTGTCGGGCTTAAGGTTTCCTGACAGGAGACGTAGCAGCGTTGTCTTGCCGCGGCCGTTCTTACCTATGACGCATATGCGGTCGTCGCTCCGCACGCTGAGACTGAGGTTTTTTACTATATCGTGAACTTTATCATAAGAGAATGTCAGACCGTCAACGGTCATGAGACTTTTGGCGTTGAAGGGTTTGTAGCTGAAGGAGAAATCGAGATCCTTGATCTTTTCAAGCTTGTCCAGGTTCTGCTGCTTTTCAAGAGCCTTCACCCGTGACTGAACCATCCCTGCAAGCCTTGCCTTTGCCCTGAACCGTGTGATGAAAAGCTCAACCTCTTTCCGCTTCTTCTCGTCATTGATCCGCGTCTTCTCGTATATCTCTTCCTCTTTCAGTATCTGGTCATAGAGCTTGTCCGTGGAGCCTTCGAGCTTCCGCACCTTCTGCCTGTGTATGCCGATGGTGTGAGTGGTGACGTTATCCATGAATGACCTGTCGTGAGTAACGAGCATCAGTTCACCCTTCCACTGGCGGAGGAATGATTCCAGCCACCTGATGGAGATAATGTCCAGGTAGTTGGTCGGCTCGTCAAGGAGGAGCATGTCAGGCTCCGACACAAGTACCTTCGCGAGATTCAGCCTCACCTGGAAACCGCCGGAGAACCTGTTAGGGCTCATCTGCATCTCTTCTGCGGAGTAGCCGAGGCCGGAAAGAATCTTCTCAGCCTTCCATTTATCATCCCTGTGTTCCTCCGGGAGCCCCATACATGCTTCCGCGATAACTGTGCTCTCTGTGAAGCGAATGTGCTGAGTAACGTAGCCGATACTGTAGTTCTTCGGTATAACGATCTCCCCTGAATCGGGATGGTCGTCTCCGGTAATCATCCTGAGAAGAGTTGTCTTCCCGTGGCCGTTACGCCCCACAAGGCCGATCTTCTCCCCGGGATTAACGTTGAAGCTTATATCATCAAATATCTCCTGGCTTCCGAAGGATTTGGAGAGGTTGTTTACAATTATCATGACAGTTTCCGGTTGAATCTTTAAATTTGATCAAAGAGTGTAAAAGGGGGATTAATTTTCAATTAAAATATGNNTGAACTATATCTATTTGTTTATTGAGTAATAATTACACTTGACTTGATATCTGAAACAACTTACTATTTATTTATTCTTAAAAGTCAGATAATACTAAAAATTGCTGAGGATGCCATGGAGAAGGAATATTTATATATAACTTTTAATCCCGATATTCTGAATGGAAAACCGATTATAAAAGGGACAAGAATCAGCGTCGAGTTT
>DINC01000151.1:5553-6021 GCA_002425885.1 Spirochaetia bacterium UBA5550
CCAATTCTGTGAAAAATGAAGTTCTTATATCTGCCAGGATTACAGCGTGAAACTTTCTGAATCCTCTTTTCTTGCTGATGAAAATATTCACCCTGCCATGATTCTTTTCTTAAAAAATAATGGATATGATATCTCTACAGTGGGGCAACTGAATCTTACCGGTAAATCTGATCATATCATAATCAATGAAGCATTAAAAACAGATCGTATTATTATCACTCATGACAGTGATTTCGGCTCTATTGCTGTTGCAGGTGGTGAGACTTTTACAGGGATTATCTATTTACGGCCAGGTCATATAAAGGGTGATTATGCAATAGAAACAATCAAAACAGTTTTGCAGCAGGATATTGAAGTCAGTTTGGGGATGATTATTGTTGCCCAGCGACAGAATGAAACAGTAAAAATCCGGATACGGAGACAATAGTATAGCGAATAATTCAGTGCTGTCATTGCGAGGAGCAATAG
>DINC01000283.1 GCA_002425885.1 Spirochaetia bacterium UBA5550
AAAGACTTGATGGCGAAATTCTTAATATTGAACAGGTGGATAAAGATACAACCCACAGTCCGGTTTATTGGCTGAATGAAATTGCAAAAAAAGGAGGAGTCAGCAATATTAAAGATCCCTCCGAATGGCAGAAAGAACAGAGAATATATTCTGTATCATAGCTTGATCTTCAGTGTCCCGCACTGCGGACAAATAAAAACCTCCTTCTGCACAAACCTTCGGCAGTCCCATTGCCCCTGCTGTTTATCAATGGTGACTGTGAGCCCGGCACGGTAAAAGGGCTCATTGTCCGGATATGATGAAGCAGGCTCACCGGATTCGTTCAGAATAAACTTTTCTTCATAGCCGCACACACATTTCATGAGGGTTACTCCCCGGCATCATAAAGTTTTTTAGGATTACTGTTTATCTTCTATACTGCATGTGTTGTAAAGCTTTATTGTTTTTCCGGGGGATTCACTTATATATGCCTGCAACTGCAATTATATGTATGAAGCTGCATCATAAAGGGAGATATATATGCAGGGAACATATGAATCCCGCTTGATTTCTGTAACTTTTGTTCCGTTTAGGTAGAAGTGGATCGTGTCCCAATAACTCCCCACTGCGTCAACCTGTACAGCATAAAGGATAGTGTCCTGTGAGTATAAGATTATTTAATTCTTCAGGAAAGAGAAAGAAGCTTTCACTGAATTAATACTATGAGATGCCGGTATTTCCTTTCAGGAAAACCGGCATGACACATTATTTAAGACTGATTGAATTGAAAATAAGATGCGGGGGGGATTTTTCAAATTAAAAGGAGCCTGTATGCTGCTGAAAACTCTTATCCTGAAGTAAGACTTTTCGTTGAGGATAATGGGGATTTATTCGGCAGAAAATAATTTTATGATAAGGAGGTGATATTACCGCATTAATATTTACATAATAATCATTGTATTGTATGTTATCTTTGTAATTGAATTTCAGTTTAAGCATTAATCATATTGCCACGGAAGAATTTATGAAATCATTAAGGGAACTCTACAGAATCGGCCCCGGCCCATCAAGCAGTCACACAATGGGGCCCTCATATGCTGCTGAAATTTTTAAATCAAAAACACCGCAAGCCGCATCATACAGAGTTACCCTTTACGGGAGCCTGACTGCAACAGGGCGGGGGCACCTCACTGACCTGGCAATAATCAAAACTCTGCAACCGGCACAAACTGAAATTCAGTGGGAGAGAAAAGAACTCCCTCTGCATCCCAACGGCATGCTATTTGAAGCTCTTGATGAAACAGGGAAAGCTTTTGATAGCTGGACTGTCTACAGCATCGGCGGCGGAGCACTTATGGACAGCTCCGGGGCTTCAGCCACTCCTGAAGTTTATCCTTTTAATACAATGTCTGAGCTCCTTGAACTCTGCGACAGGGAGGGTAAAACGCTCTGGAACTATGTTGAGGAGTATGAAGGCCCCGGTATATGGGATTACCTGCGTGAGATTCTTGCTGCAATGAAAGCAGCCATTGACCGCGGGATTGAGAAGGAGGGTGTGCTCCCCGGCGGGCTTAACCTCATGCGTAAAGCTCCAACCTATTATATAAAGACAACCCAGGCAAAGGGGATAATTGAAAAGACAGGCACCATGTTTTCTTATGCTCTTGCTGTGTCTGAGGAGAACGCAAGCGGCAATGTAATAGTTACTGCGCCTACATGCGGTTCATCCGGTGTTCTCCCTGCTGTGCTCTTTTTTCTCAAACAGTATTATAATCTCAGTGATGACAAGCTGATACGCGCTCTTGCCACTGCCGGTATTATCGGGAATTTTGTTAAGCGTAACGCTTCGATCTCCGGTGCGGAAGTGGGGTGTCAGGGGGAGGTGGGTACAGCGTGCGCCATGGCAGCAGGTGCCGCAGCTCAGCTCATGGGCGGCACTCCGCACCAGATAGAGTATGCTGCCGAGATGGGGATGGAGCACCACCTGGGGCTCACATGCGACCCTATTATGGGGCTTGTGCAGATCCCCTGTATAGAGCGTAATGCAATTGCTGCTGTGCGTGCCATGGATTGCGCAAGTTATGTGCTCCTTTCTGACGGCAGGCATATAATATCTTTTGATGAGGTTGTGCGTACAATGGCGCAGACCGGGCGCGATATGAAGAGGCAATACCGCGAAACCTCGGAAGGGGGGCTCGCTTTTTTCCACAGGATACCGGGAAGAAAAAGAAAGGAAAAAAAGCTGAAATAATATAATAAAAACAGGAATATTTGTACGAAATATCCGGCCTGCGTATTATTTTATATTGTATCTTATAATAACATGTAACCGGCGGTTGTTAACTTGGAAGATCAAAGCTCTATTCTGGGTCATATAGTCAGCATTACTGAAAGCAGGGATATTGAAATTCTTGAGATATCGATGCTGCGTACAATCTTTGAACTTGTTCCATGCAGAAAAGTCTATTTCTTTAAAACAGTTGAAGACGGGATGGATATACTGAGTGGAGCAAGTTATGGGAAAAAGGGGTTTGTCCCCTCCTGCGATATATCCATGTTCAAAGAAGATTCATCACTGATGGAATCAATGGTTGTTGCTTTTAATGATCACAGGGCCACCTCTGTTGATAATTTTGAACACCCTTTCACAATCTGCCCTGTTGACGTGCTCAGCAAAAATGTGGGATTTATAGCGCTGGATCTGCCTGATACAACCACGCAGGATCTCTATGTCCTTGAAAGCCTTATCAGGATCTACCAGAATTTTGTTTCAGTGCTAATCGATAATCAGCGTGATACTCTCACCGGGCTCCTTAACAGAAAAATATTTGAGGACAGTATCCTGAAACTCCGAGAATTGCGGAAGAGAGATAAAGGTGATGACGGGACAATCGAAAATGAGAGGAGGGGCCGCAAAGACAGCGACAGGTTCTGGCTCGGTATATTTGACATAGATAATTTTAAAAAGATAAATGACACATTCGGACATGTATTCGGCGATGAGATACTTATTCTTATAGGGTGGCTGGTGAAGGATGTATTCAGAGCTACTGATCTGAAGTTCAGGTTCGGCGGCGAGGAGTTTATTGTTGTAGTCAGAGCGGAGAGCGCGGAGAGTGCTTATTCAATATTCGAGAGATTCAGAAAGAGTGTTGAAAACTACAGGTTCCCTCAGACAGGCACCATTACTGTGAGTATAGGTATAGTTGAGATCACTGGTGAGGAGTCCACTTCTGTTTTTGTCGGGAGCGCAGATAAAGCTCTTTATTACGCCAAGAATAATGGAAAGAATATGACATGTATATACAGTGAGCTTGTTGAAAAAGGTCTCATCGATCCGGGGAATATTCAGAAAGGCGAAGTTATGATCTTTGATGAATAGGACAATCTCTGTTATAATTATTATTTTAATAAAAGCACAGTAAGACTAAAAGCACGCCGGGATTAAAAGCACACACGGATTTTAATGCGATTAAATTTCTCTCCGCAATGAAAAAAGTTTGACTCCGAATTTCGGGCCCCACTAATTATAATCTTTCATAAGTTTTATAGCGGTTAACGATTGAATTAGTTCTCAATGTCATCTCCGCGCAGGCGGAGATCCATAATTTTAAAAAATTGAGTGCTATTAACAATGGATTCCGGCCTGCGCGGGAATGACACTATGTATCGGATAATATAAAACAGGCTTAATTCATTCGTGAAATGCTATTGTCAATTAATTTCACGAAACCAATAGGTCGCCTTCCCGAAGCCAATACGAAG
>DINC01000139.1:0-11218 GCA_002425885.1 Spirochaetia bacterium UBA5550
ATAAACAGAGCAGATTTGTGGAAAAGAAAACGAAAAGAACATGGTTCCATTTTACAGTTAACCTCAGTGTTGTTATAGTGGTGTTATGCATATCCGGTATAGTCTCTCTTTTTTTTATTACTGAAAAATATATTGATGAAGAGATCCGGACAAGGGCAAAATCATATATCAGCAGTATTTTAATAACAAGAAAATGGAATGCAGTTCATGATGGAGTTTATGTGCTTAAAAAAAGGGGGGTGGAGTCGAACCGGTTTGTAATCGAGCCGGATTTGAGAAGCGCTGACGGGAAAGTATATACCTTGAAGAATCCCTCTGTGATGACAATTGAGATATCGCAGCTCAGTGAAAAAGAAGGGCTTTTTTCATACAAATTGAGAAGCCTAAACCCCATAAATCCTGCAAACACCCCGGACGATTTTGAAACAATGGCTCTTGCTTCGTTTGAACATGGAGCTAAAGAGTCTTTTCATAAAATGGAGAGGGGTGAAAAAATTGAATACAGGTATATGGCACCGCTCCCGGTAACTGAAGAATGCATGAAGTGTCACGGTGCTCAGGGTTATAAACCTGGCGAAATAAAAGGGGGGATCAGTGTAACCTTCGATATTACTGCATTAGAAAAAAACTTATCGTACACAAAAACTTTGATTATCATACTCGGCATACTCTCTCTTGTTATAACAGCGGGCGTTTTCATGATCTCCGTAAAAAAACTTAAGCAAAGTGTGGATGATTCAAATAAAGAAATTGAAAGACTGGCTGTAACAGATGGACTTACAGGCCTTTATAACAGGCGTTATTTTTTCAAAAAACTTGATGAAGAGTTCGAAAGGACCAGAAGGTACGGGCAGACGCTATCTTTAATAATTGCGGATATAGACAATTTTAAATCATATAATGACCGCTACGGCCATCAGGCAGGTGATGCTATTCTTCGCGAGGTGGCCGGTCTTATTAAAAAAAGCTGCAGGGAGACCGATACCCCGGCACGTTACGGCGGTGAAGAGTTTGCGATAATACTCCCTTCAGCCACGAGAGAAGGTTCCTCTGCAATGGCTGAAAAGCTGAGGCATAAGGTTTCTGAATACGGAATAAACGGGTTTGATTTCAATGTCACAATAAGCATCGGTATAGCTGTGCTAACGCCGGAAGATGCTTATTCTCCGACTACCTTGATTTATGACGCGGATTCAGCCCTTTGCAGGGCTAAAGATGAGGGGAAAAACAGGATTGTAATTGCAATGTAAAATGCGGCTAAATCATAGAAGCGAGCCTGTTGTTTAATTCGTCGATTGTATAAGGTTTCTGAATAAATCCGTCATTTGCCTTCTCAAGCATCTGCTCAACGTTCTCCTCCTCTTTATATCCGGAGGTAAGAAGGACTTTCATGGAGGGCATAAACTCTTTGATTTCCCTGTAAATTTCAATGCCTGATTTACCGGGCATTGACATATCAAGAATAACAAGGGATATCGAATTATTTTTCTCTTTAAGGATGGCCATACCTTCATCACCGTTTGCCGCGCACAGGACATCATAACCGAGCTCATTCAGTATCTCACCTGATGTCATTCTTATTATCTCTTCATCATCAATAAGCAGAATAATCTGCGGCATATTTACACCCCTTTATTCGTGATTAAATACAAGATATTGATAAACGGGAAATCTTTCAATACAGAATTTTATAATTAATCCTGAATTTATGATATAATATAGTTCTTGCGATCCTGAGATTAATATGCAGAATTGGCGATACAATCCCGTTAATAAAAAAATATAGCGTATCGTGAAATGATAGATTNNATGATAACTAACGGGGAATATAAAAAAAAGCCGGTTTAACATTCATTTCTTACGTGTCTGGAGGAATATATGCAGTGTAAAAACTGTGGCAGCAGGGATTTTCAGAAATCCACATATAATTATTATATATGTGCAAGCTGCGGGAACCTCTATTATGAGGATAAATATGGTAAGAAAAAGTCCAAACCTATCAGCGATATATATTTTATTCTCATAATAGGTACAGGAGTAATGATAGTAACAATACTTATACTCCTTTTTGTAACAGCTTCAAGTAAAAAAGAAAACGCAAAGCATCTGAAACAGTCACCTGCAGTAACTGAGGTTAAAAAGTAGTTCTCAGTACTGCACCGGTTTTTTCAGTTTGAGGTCTCAGCATCATATCCCGCCTCATCAAAAAGCTTTATCAGCTCGGATTCTGACAGCGCTGATTCAAGGCTGACTTTTTTTGATGCAAGATCTATATTAAGGCTGCTGACCTTACCTGATTCATTCATAGCCTTTTCAATCCTCATTTTACAATGGTTACACGACATGTCCGGAACACTGAATGTATATTTCATCTTTATCCCCCCTTTATTTTCTTATAGCCATTGAATTTATTATAACATTTATTGAGCTTAGTATCATAGCAATTTCAGCAATCGCAGGATGCAGCAGCCCTGCAACTGCCGCAGGAATTGCAATCAGGTTGTAGATAAACGCCCAGAAAAGATTCTGCCGTATCTTCCTGTATGTCAACCGAGATATCTGAATTGCATCAGAAACAGCGGTGAGCCTTCCGGATGTAATTATAATATCAGCGCTCTCTATGGAGAGGTCTGTGCCGGAGCCAAGGGCAATGCCGAGGTCAGAAGCTCTTAAAGCGGCCGCATCATTAATCCCGTCACCAACCATACCTACGCTTCTCCCTTTTTTCTGGTACTCCTGAATTTCAAAAAGTTTCTGTTCCGGCCGGACTCCGCTTATTATTTTTTCTATTCCTGTTACAGCCGCAACAGCTTCAGCGGTTTTTGAACTGTCTCCGGTAAGCATAACGGGTGTAATCCCGAGAGCTTTTATACCCTTTACTGCCTCACAAGAATCCTCTTTGACAGGATCAGCAATTGAAATAAATCCGGATACAGCGCCTGTATCTCTGAATTCAATTACAGTTTCACCTCCGGACATCTGTTCAGAATATTTTTCAGGATCAGAGGGACGGCCAATAAATATCTTTTCTCCGTCAATGACTCCGGAAATTCCCTCTCCGGCCTGTTCAGCAATTTCTGTAACGGAATTGTCAGGGATGATACCTTCAGTTTCACAATACTTTTTTATTGCATCAGCAACAGGGTGAATTGATACAGATTCAAGAGCAAGTGCTGCCGCAAGATCTTTTTTATTCAAATCTGTAAATACAACCTGCGGAGTCCCTGATGTAATGGTCCCTGTTTTATCGAGAAAAATAATATCTATTTTACCTGCCTGCTGCATAGCCTCTCCGTTTTTAATAAGAAGGCCGTTTTTTGCAGCAAGTCCGCTTCCGGCAATGAGAGCCATAGGTGTCGCAAGCCCCATGGCGCAGGGGCAGGCTATGACAAGCACTGCTATAAAAACAAAAACTCCTGTTGACACTGCACCTGCGTCCGCATTGATCCATGGAAGGTGGAATGATAATCCCAGAAGGTAGGGGTGAAGAGCGTCATAAAAAATGATCCATGAACCGCCGGATAAAAGCGCAAGTATGAATACAGCGGGCACAAATATGCCTGTTATTCTGTCAGCGAAGCCCTGTATGGGGACAGAGGAGGACTGGGCATCTTCAACAAGTTTTATCATCCTTGCAAGGAAAGTGTCCTGACCGGTACGTGTTACCTGAAACCTGATATAACCGCTTTCAAGAACAGTCCCCCCTGTGACATCCTGACCTGTAACCCGATGAATGCGAAGCGGCTCCCCTGTAATCATTGATTCATCGATAAAACCCTCACCTTCAGTAATAACTCCGTCCAGAGGAATCCTCTCCCCGGATCTGACTATTAGTACTGAGCCTTCAGACACGTTTTCAGCCGGAACTTCAACAGTCTCTCCTTCAATAATCATAAATGCTGATCTGGGCCGCATAGCAAGGAGTGCACGTATCTCACCGCTGGCTTTAAATTTCAGTCTTGATTCGATGTATCGTCCGGTAAGGTGTATCGATACAAGCATAACAGAGAGTGAACCGAAAGAACTTATCTCCATCCCCGCGATATAAAGCGGAGCAGTTATCCAGGAGGCCACAGCGCCTGTTGCAACAAGGGTATCCATATTTGCATGGGCATGGCGTGCAGCTATATAGGCTCCTTTGAATATCTCGCGCCCTGGGCCGAAGATGGCTATGGCTCCGGCTATAAATTCCAAAGCGGGAAACCTTGGAATATGGAGCCCCCCCATGTGCAGCATCATCAGCAGTGTTACAGGGATAAACAGAACAAGGGATATAATCATCCTGATTCCGGCACTTCTGAAATCCTTCTCCACCTTTTCCGTGTCAGGTACGTCAGGGAGAGCCTTGTAACCTGTTGAATCTATCTTTTTTTTAATATCATCAAAAGTAATATTGTTCTCTGTTATGACATACCCTTTTTCAGTCCCCAGGTTTATTGATACAAAATGTACCCCGTCCATTTTTTTGAGGCTGCGTTCTACGATTCTCACACAGGAGGCGCATGTCATACCCTCAACGCCGAATGTAAAACGATTTTCATTTTTATCTTTTTCATTCATAGTTACAACTGATCCCATATGTTAGTGGTGTCAAACATTAATTAGATGTTACAGAAATTTAANNGTTTGAAAAATAAAAGAAAACCCGGTATAAAACCGGGCAATCACAATCTATTTAAAATGTATTAAAAAATTCAATGATTTAATCTTCAGATCTCCTGCCTGCTCTTTTGCGCTCTGTTTCGCTGAGCATTTTTTTTCTGAGCCTGATGTTCTGAGGTGTAATTTCAAGGAGTTCATCATCTGCAATATATTCAAGAGCCTGTTCAAGACTGAACTCTCTGGGAGTAATAAGACGTACTGCGTCATCAGAACCAGCGGCCCTCATATTTGTGAGCTGCTTTTTTTTGCACACGTTAACAACAAGGTCGCCTTCACGATTATTCTCGCCGACAATCATACCTTCATAAACGTCGACACCTGCGCCGATAAAAAGTTCACCCCGCTCCTGCAGGTTGTCCAGTGCAAAAGCTACAGAGGCCCCTCTTTCCATCGCAATAAGTACACCTTTGTTTCTGGCAGGAATATGACCCCTGTGCGGTTCGTAGTCATAGTATATATGGTTCAGTATTCCTGTTCCTCTTGTCTCTGTAAGGAATTCGTTTCTGAAACCTATAAGTCCGCGTGAAGGAACTTTGAATTCGAGTCTTGTATAACCATCGCCCCCCTGCTTCATGTTTGTCATCTCACCCTTGCGGATACCGAGTTTTTCGATAACAACACCGACAAAGTCGTCAGCAACATCTATCATAGCAAGCTCAATCGGTTCGTATTTCTTACCATCGATCTCTTTAAAAATAACCTCAGGCTTTGATACCTGGAACTCGTAGCCTTCTCGTCTCATATTTTCAATGAGAATTGACATCTGAAGTTCCCCGCGCCCTTTGACTACGAATTCATCTCCAGATTCCGAGCGCTCCACTCTGATGCTGACATTGGATTGAATTTCACGCATCAGTCTCTCCCAGAGGTGACGGGATGTAACGAATTTACCCTCCTGCCCCATAAAAGGTGAATCGTTCTGCATGAATGTCATTGCAAGTGTCGGTTCATCAATATCGATAACAGGCAGCGCTGTAGGTATATCCTTGTCAGCAACAGTTTCGCCTATGTCTATGCCTTCAACTCCGGCTATGGAGACAATATCCCCTGCATAAGCTTTTTTGATCTCTGTTCTCTTCATCCCTTCATAAGAGAAGAGTTTTGATATTTTAAACGGTACATTATCACCGTTTCTTTTAATCAGCACAACATTATCCCCTGATGCAACCTGCCCGTTATGAATTTTTCCGGTTCCAATTCTCCCCATATAGTTGTCGTAATCAATGGCAGATACAAGAAATTGAAGCGGAAGGCTTATCTGGCCCGTGGGGGGTGCCACATGCTTAATAATAGTTTCAAAAAGCGGTTTCAGATCCTCGCTGGGGTCCTCAACTTCATATTTGGCAATACCCTGTTTTGCCGAGGCATAAACAACAGGGAAATCCAGCTGTTCATTTGTGGCGTTAAGCTCAACAAAAAGATCAAATATCATATCAAGAACTTCATGAGGCCTCGCATTGGGTCTGTCAATCTTGTTGATTACAACAATCGGTTTATGCCCTATCTCCAGAGATTTTTTCAGAACATACTTGGTCTGAGGCATGGTACCCTCAAATGCATCGACAATAAGGAGCACGCTGTCAACCATCTTCATGATCCTCTGAACTTCGCCGCCGAAGTCTGCGTGTCCTGGTGTGTCGACAATATTGATTTTGAAATCCTTGTAGTGGATTGAAGCGTTTTTTGAAAGGATTGTAATCCCTCTCTCTTTTTCAAGATCGTTGGAGTCCATCATCCTTTCTTCAACATGCTGATTGTTGCGGAATATACCGGATTGTTTAAGCATACCGTCAACCAGAGTTGTTTTTCCATGGTCAACGTGTGCGATTATTGCAATATTACGTAATTTATTCATAACTTTTCCTGTGCCTAAAGTATTGTTTATTCAGCGTTAATTCCTGTTTTTGCGGCAGAATTTTAATCTTTTAGCAATTCCCTGTAGGTATCTGGAGAATATACATGAATTATCTTTGCTGCGTGTTTAAGGATTCAACCTGTCTGTTTTTACTTCAGAATGAAATAAAATGACATGATACTGAACCATAAAACATACGTTTATGTACAAGCATTTTTTAATTAATTTCAAGAAATAGATTTAAATATAAGTTACAANNCAAAAAATCCCGCATAAACGGGATTTTTGTAGTGTTTTTATGTATGGAGGCTCAGGATCTTACTTGCGTGATTATATTTTTTTCCCCGTGTCAGCATCAAGTTTAACGGATTTCCCCCCTGACTTAACTGTTACTTTATCGCCTTCAATCATAAGAGACCCGTCATTATTAATGTCAGATTTCCAGATAACAGTGCCCTCCGGGTCTGCGCAGAATACATACTCACCGGATGCTATGTAAAGTTTTCCGTCTCTCCTTACAGCTTCATTGACAACTTTCCCGTCCCATTGTATTTTACCATCTCTGATAAAGTAAATATCATATCGTGTAATCAGCAGTCTACCCTCAGGAACAGGCCGCTCTTTCTGCTGTTTTATAGCTCTTGTTATACGTACAATATCCTCTTTTGGCTTCTGCTGTATTTCAATTATCTCTTTATTCTCTTTTGCAAAATCTTCCGGGGAGAATTGCTGAACACTTTTCTCGTCAATGCCAATTTGTACTTCAGATTTCTGGATAACCTTTTCAATAACGTTATCACCGGGGAGTTCCCCTGCTGTTGCCTCCTGAAGCCGGTTTTCAACTACCTTTTCAGCTTTTTTAACCTCATCAGCAGTGATGACAACCTTCTGCTCTTTTTCAAGGGTGGGAGCAAGTTCCATCACTTTCTCCACGCTGGATTCGAACTGTCTGATTCTTCTGGCAACCTTAACTTCGCCGTTAAAGACCTTGATTCTTGTTGTTTTTAACCTGTCAGCTTCTATTGCAAATTGAGTGCCTCTTACTCCTGCAACAGCTGTGGGAGTTTTAACCATGAAGTTCTCATCTTTCAAAAGTTTTTTAGGTTTACAGAGAAGCTTCCCGGAATTAAGGCCGATTTCAGTATCTTCAATATTGCCGCTTTTAAGAAGAGTTGAGATTTTTACGCTGCTTTGAGCTTTTATTCTTATAATAGAGCCCCCTATCCTGATATCACAGAAGGAGTTGCCCCCTGTTATAATATCATCATTCTGTTTTATGATATCACCAATCTGGGCTTCAACGCTGTTTATTTTTACATCGCCGATCATGAAAGAGATAGTGGCATGTTCATCAACAGTTTCTCTTCCGCAGCCGAATGCAATGGCTGCAATAATTGCGAGGAGTGCCGAAACAGTTTTTTTTCTCATGAGTTCGCTCCTGAAATCCAAGGTATGGCAGCATATAATACAGCTTTGAATAACTGTGAAAGCCGGAACCGCTTTTTCTGACAGTTTTATGCCGCCTGGGTATAATCACTATAAAAAATCGGCACAAATCAACAATTTTATTGAATAATAATTGAATTGAGGTTGTATAATACGCAGTAATTATTCACGAATATAATATAAACGGAGCTGTATGAAGAATCTGGTTGAGGACATTATTTATTCAGCAATTATAGGGGATGCATCTGGATATACCCTGGGGGGGATGAAAAGTGCACATATAAAAGCTGTATTTAAAGATGTAGAGGGTTATATTGATCCTGCTCCTGCATTAAAAAATAATATGGATAAGTGGAGGAAACCTGGGCTTTATTCTTCAATTACTCAGTTAATGCTTATTGTGGCTTCATCTGTTGAGAGAAATGTTTTCAGAACTGACAGGCTTATTGATGCAGTAAAAAGAGCTCAGGAACATCCTGATAGCGAGTTCAGCTTTTTCAGGGAGCCCGGTTTGGCTGAGCAGGCTTTTATCATGTCAGCCCGCACTGAAAAAAAAGAGCAGGCAGTCCCTTTTGCACGGAGTTGCGCCCGGCTCCTCCCTGTTGCTATACCGCTTCTTTTATCTGACAATGAGGGTTCGCTGCTGGAGGATTGTCTCCGGTTGATTTCGCTATTTACAACTGATGCGGCAACAGTCTCCCATACATATATTTTTCTCAGTATTTTAAGAGATCTTTCCCGGGCAGAGGGGGGAGGGGGATTCATGCATTGTGTTTCGGAATCGGCAATGAATGGATTTGACTATCTGAATAATAACCAGCACAGGATTTTCGACTGCGGATATAATCCGGACTCTTTCCTTGGAGAAATGCGTTTGTTTGCCGGGATTTTAGATAAAATTTCAGATGTTAAGGATATAGAAAAAGCTGAAAAAATTATCTGTGAATCAGTAAATCCGAGGCTTAAGTCGCCTGTGGCAAGGGGGAGCGTGAATCTCCCTGAAACAGTGCTACCCTTTGCCATTTCACTTGCGGCGCTGACATCGCCTCATAGCTCAATATTCCATACTGCCTCCAGGGAAGGGGGAGCGGCTTCCCCACTTGCGGCTGTTTCTGCGGCTTTATCAACGGCTTTTTATGGTCTTGATGTACCGCATAACCTCAGAGAGGAACTGGCCAACAAAAAAAAGATTACCTCCATGATTGAACTTCTATCGTCAAAAAACGGCAGAAGCGAAATTACCGGAATTCTTTATGATTCTGAACCGGGACTTACTTCAAAAGAGATGGAGGAGTATAAATCCAGAAATAAAAAAGAGCCTAAAAAGCAGACCCCTCCCAAAAACCGCAGAGACGCTGAATCTGAGCTGACAAAACATGTTGTAGAGAGCTGGACTAAAATTGATAAGGCGAAGTGGCGAAAAGAGAGGGAAAAGCATGAATCATAAAATATTTGACAAAAAGCTGTAAAGATTTTTATAATTTAAGTGATATATACTGCCAGATTATGTACATTGAATTATGCATAGAAGATTCATGGAGGAATTAGATGAGGAACAATATAGCTGTAGCCATGGCATTTATACTTTCATTTTTTATTATTCTGCCAGCAGCAGGTTTTTCGAGGGATCTTACATATAAAGATATCACAATAGATAACGTATCCCGTTATAATGAAGACAGGATTTCATATCAGCAGGTTGAGCATGTAATTGATCCTGAAGAACATCAGAAACAGGATACTTCTCTGGCGTCTCTTCTGATTATAAAGGACAGAAAAATGTACCTTTTTAAAGACGGGTATGATGATCCTCAAATTGTCGAGCAGAACAGGATTATAAGGGAGATGGAAAACAGACTCCTTCAGAACGAACTATGGGTAAAAGAACTTGATGGCAAACCTGATTATCTGAGGATTACAGACCGGAGAACAGAAATTCTGAAAAAAATTTTAGTATCTGAAAGCAGCGATAACCTGGCTCAGAGATATTCTGATTTTTATCAGAAAATGAGGGATTCTTTTATTCAGAAGCATGTCGCAATTTTTAAAGCACTTATGATAAACCGGAAAGATTCTGACATGGAGGTTATCAGAAAACCTATACCTAAAGCTCTCAATTATAACGGCCCCACTAAATATTTTCTCTGTGTTACAGCTAAAACCAAGGATGGAGTTGTATATTATGCGGAAGACGGGGATGGTGATGGAGTTACTGAAACATTTTCAGTTGAGCTGCCTGACGGTTTCCACTGGGGGTATAAATCAGGCCCTAATATCATCTTTATTCTGAAAAACAAACAGGAGAATATAAAGGGGATGATAGGAACTCTTACAAAAGACGCTAACGAAGGGTTCCCTGAAGAGGAGAAGATGATAAACAAACAGTTTGACCAGCTTGATAAAGATATCCCCGCGTTGATGGACGATATTATCAGACTTGATGCTGAATCAGAAAGGGTGCTTAATGAAGCCAAGTAGTAGTAATTGATAAATTATAATAAAAAAACCGCCTTTAAAGGGCGGTTTTTTTATTCAGGCTGAATATCAGGAATTTACTATTAATCCAGCTTTTTCATGTATTGAGCTTCTTTAACACATGGGCTGAATGGCAGAAAATCGAGAGGATTAAGAGGGAAATCACCATATCGCACTTCAAAATGCAGGTGATTTCCTGTAGAGTTCCCGGAACTCCCTACATAGGCGATGACCTGTCCCTGTTTAACAATATCCCCTTCTTTTGCAATCAGTTCTGAACAGTGGCAATATCTTGTGAACATATTGTCTCTGTGCTCAATCGTTATAGTATGCCCCAGATTCCCGGCATATCCTCTGTATATAACACGTCCCCCGCTAACAGCAAGAATGGGAATACCTCTCCCTGCGGGGATATCTATACCCTCATGAAAAGAACCCCACCTTCTCCCGAAGGATGAACTTATCCGGTCAAAATTTGCAATTGGCCATATAAATTCATTCGCACCAACTGTGATAGTTCCACAGGATGCCCGGTTTTTCACATAGGTTATGTAAGAATGTGAAAATGGAATAAACACAGTTTTTTTTGTTCTGAATTCTGAACCGTTAACAGTGATTACATCTTTTTCACTTGTGCTGAATGTTTTAATAGCGCTTTCAAGAACCTCCGGACTGCTGTTTACAATCCACTGGCCGGAGAAACCTTTATATTCAATAATTTTATTGTTATCAATAACAATAGATTCTGATGCGTGAAGATATGAAGATATAATTAAAAAT
>DINC01000139.1:11261-11413 GCA_002425885.1 Spirochaetia bacterium UBA5550
CAATGTATTTATTATTTTTTTCTGTTCCATTGTAATCCTGATTATCTGAAAATAAAGCAATGCAGCTTCGGGGTCTGTTTATTAAACTTATAGTTTTTTCTGAGTCATTTGTCAAGGATAAAGATGTACAAAATAATTTTTTTAACTAATTA
>DINC01000142.1 GCA_002425885.1 Spirochaetia bacterium UBA5550
CATTGAATTCAACTGAATTTATATTGATTTCAATATAATCTGCATTGAAACAGCATCAGATTCAGAGCTGAATCCTCTCCAGCATCTCCCCTGTAAGTTCAGTGGTGTTAAACTCCCTCTGAAGCTGTTCAAAAGGTATTACAAATCTGCAACCCTCCCTGTAGCGGCTGCAGCCCCAGGCGGCTTTACCTTTTATCATTACGCCCTGTCCGCATTTTCTGCATCTGAGCGGTTCATTCTGTGAAGAGGCCGCCGGTGTTTTTAACTCCTTAGTCACCGGAGCAGGGTCATCGCTGCTGATGTTAAGTGACGGTATGCTGTTGCCATTCAGAAAAATCTGACCCTTCACCTTTTTCCCATTGACCGTAAAGCCGCTTATCTCACCAGTTTTCCCTTTTTCAATAAGAGTGAAGATCTGTTTCTCCGTGAGTTTTTTACCTGAAATCTCGAAGCTTACGCGGAATGTGCAGCCTGCTTTGTATTCGCTGCATCCGTAAGCTGCTTTTCCTTTGATGATTCTCCCTTTTTTACATACAGGGCAGAGGGGGGGAGTTGAGGCTTTATCTTCTGCGGATGCTTTGCTTTTATCGGACGCGTTGAAACGCGTCCTTACCTGTTGCGGGCCCGTGGATGTCGGAGCCGGGCCTTTTTGTTGAGACTTATTATGTTGTGGAGATGTATCATGCTGTTGAGACCTGTCATGCTGTGGAGACGTATCATGATACGTCTTTACCGAGGATGCGCTCTTACCGGCAGCCTTCTTAACCGCAAGCTGTATCTTCTTTCCGCTCTCCTGCTTTACGTCAGAGACAAGCTGTGCAACCATAACTTTCATCTCTTCAAGGAACTGCGCTGCCATGAACTCACCCTTTTCGATGCGGCGGAGTTTCCCCTCCCACAACCCTGTGAGCTCCACTGATTTCAGGAGATCATTTTCTATTGTGTCTATAAGCTGAATGCCTGTTGGTGTTGCTATGATGTTCTTCTTCTCACGCCTGATATAGCTTCGCTTGAAGAGAGTTTCGATAATCCCGGCCCGTGTTGATGGGCGCCCGATTCCGTTCTCCTTCATGGCGTCGCGGATCTCATCGTCGTCAGACCATTTCCCCGCTGTCTCCATCGCGCGGAGCAGTGTTGCTTCGGTGTAGGGCTTCGGAGGCTTGGTCTCCTTTTCAAAAACCTGCGGAGTGTGGGGCCCTGATTCACCCTGAACAAATTCCGGGATTATCTGCGGCTCATCCTCATCATCCTTCTTTTCCTGCTTCTCCTGCTTAGGGTAGAGTGCGCGCCAACCCTCTTCAAGAATCTGCTTGCCTGTAGCCTTGAACTTAACATCTTCAACTTCGCCCAGCACTGTGGTGTTCATCACAATACAATCCGGATAGAACACCGCAATGAAGCGCCGTGCGATTGTGTCAAATACCTTCTCATCATTGGGCTGAAGGTTCTGCGGATTGACACCTGTGGGGATTATCGCGTGGTGGTCAGTTACCTTCGCGTCATCAAATACCTTTTTGCTTTTCTTTATCGGTGCGGCAAGTACAGGTTCAGTCTCCTGCTGATAACGTTTCAGCCCTTTCAGTATCCCCGGCACTTTAGGGTATATGTCGGAGGGGAGAAATCTTGTGTCAACCCTGGGGTATGTGACAAATTTCTTTTCGTATAAGTTCTGCACAATCTTAAGCGTATTATCCGCGCTGAATCCGAAGCGTTTGTTGCACTCCACCTGGAGAGATGTCAGATCAAAGAGCGGCGGGGGAGCTTCGTTCCCCTTTTTCCTTGTGAATGATGTCACAGTGAAGTCAGTGTCTTTTATCTTTTCAATAATCTTATCCGCTTCTTCAACGCTGCTGAACTTACCGTCAATGGCAGAGAAGAGAACGTCGCGATAAGTTGTTTTCAGCTCCCAGTATTTTTCCGGTTTGAAGTTTTCGATCTCGTAATGTCGCTTAACAATGAGAGCAAGGGTGGGGGTCTGCACTCTCCCGATTGAAAGCACGCCTTTGCCGTCTGCGTATTTGAGAGTGTAGAGCCTTGTGGCATTCATACCCAGCAGCCAGTCGCCTATTGCCCGCGAGTTCCCCGCCTCATATAATAGATCATAGTCTCTGCTCTCTTTAAGTTTAGTGAACCCTTCTTTGATTGCCTCCTCTGTAAGTGAGGAGATCCAGAGCCTCTTCACCGGCTTTCTGCATCCCGCTTTGCGCAGCACCCATCGCTGGATAAGCTCACCCTCTATCCCCGCATCACCGCAGTTAATCACCTCTTCACACTCATCAAACAGTGATTTGATAATTTTGAACTGCTTACCCACACCGGCATTTGATATAAGTTTAATGTCAAATTTTTCAGGGAGCATGGGGAGGGTGGAGAGGTTCCATTTTTTCCATTCAGAGGTGTACTCGTCCGGTTCCTTCAGTGTGCAGAGATGGCCGAAAGTCCAGGTTACCCTGTACCCGTTACCTTCGAAGTATCCGTCTCTTTTTGAATTGGCGCCTAATATCTGCGCGATCTCTCTTGCCACACTTGGCTTTTCAGCTATGCAGACTTTCAATATTGATTATCTCCGGGGTGATGATTGTTCAGGAGTTAATCTGACAGTGCAGATTTTTTTACGTCAAGAGAAAGTTCTTATTACAAAGCGATATTTTTAATAATATCTCTGTTTTTCAAAACAGTAAATTTTGAAAGCGGAGCTGATTCGGCTTATTTTGATATCAATAGATACTGAGAAGGAGTGAAAATCGTGGCGGATAAAAATAACTCAGGTAAACCGTTTCCGTTTATTATGCAGGAACTGGATGAAGAGAATATAAAACAATGTATCAGTGAAGGTTATGATATCAACGCACGCATAGATAAAGAAGGCTGCACAATGCTCATTGAGGCTGCCGAAGCAGGAAAAACAGAGATTGTCCGCCTGCTTATAAAGTACGGCGCTGATGTGAATATTGCTGCAAAAAAAGAGAAAAAGACAGCACTACTCCTTGCATGCTGGGAGGGGCATGAAGAAACAGTGAAAGTTCTGCTTGAAAATAATGCTGATATTCATCATAAAAAATCCGGTGATAAAACATCACTTATGTACGCGGCGCACAGCGGGAACACGGGCATTGTTAAGTTGCTTATTGAGAAAGGGGCAAAGCTTCATGCTGTTAATGATGAAGGGCAGAATGCGCTTATGTATGCGGCTGACTCAGACAAAAAACTTGAAGCTTTTAAAATAATTGTTGAAGCCGGTGCTGATATAAACCTTCGCGATAATGAAGGGAAGCCTGTGATTTCATGGGCGGCAGCACATGGAAGCCCGGAAATAATGCGTTACCTAATTGGAAAAGGAGCCAGGCTCGATATCATCGACAGTTTCGGATATAATCTGCTGGACTATGCAGCAATGCCTGAGAAGAACCGTAAAGCTGTAATGGAACTTGCTAAAAATGCGGGAGTGAAAAAAATGCCGCTATGTTTCGGATTCTGTATTGATCTTAAGTGCCCGGAGTACGGCCACCCTGTTATGGTTAACGGGCCGCTGAGAAAAATAAAATGTCCCTCCTGTGTTTCAGTAATTGATCTGAATGAATCGTTCTGGCGGGATATTTTCAGCGGAACAGAGGATGATGACAGCGGTGCAAGTACAATTTTTGGTGCCTTCAATATCAATCTGAAATTCAGAAAAATGAACCCTGTGTGTCCGGAATGTAACACCGGCCTTGATGCTTCGGCAATAACACCGGGAACTGAAGGTGTGATCGGATGTTCTAAATGTAACAATAAAATACCGTATTTTTCTCCCCCCTCATGGCTCGAAGAATATCAGATTAAAGATAAACAGCCGGTACAGGTTATCGGTGCATTAGAAAGGGATGATTCGGTGACTGAAGAAGAAACAGTAGATAAAACAGCGGCAATTTATTGTGTTTCTTGCGGAGCGACGTTGCAGTTCAATGAAGAAACTCCGCGGAATGCGATCTGTAATTTCTGCGGTGCAGTTCAGTATCTTACTGATGCTGCATGGCTTTCGCTCCATCCTGTTAAAAAGAGCATTTGGTGGTTTATACGTCTTGAGTGAAACTGAGTACTGCGGAATTATTATGTAAATTTTCTCATATTCTGAATTATAGCATTTTACGAAATAATTAGGGTACTGTCATTTCGAACGTATGTGAGAAATCTAAAAAAATTATTGTTAAAAGATAGATTAGCTTCCAGCTCTACTACGGTCGTCTCTGTCGCTGACGCTTCTTCGAAATGACAATGTGATGTTCTAATACAATCGTAAACCGCTATAGTTATTACCTGATTTATTATTTGTAATTTTCTGAATAAAGTATTATTATTTTAATAAGCAGCAGATAGACAGATATTTGATTATTATCCGGGAGACTTTTCTTGATAAGTAATAAACGCAGGCAGAAAAGAAACGGGATCGGCTTATCAGCCGCAGTAATGACCCTTACTGTGTTTTTCACATTTTTTTTTGTGATCAATACATTATGCCAGAAATCTTCAGCCTATGCCTCTGACATAAAACCGGAGGAAATCAGACGTGTCCTCTATATCAATTCCTACCACCCGGGCTACCGCTGGTCGGATCAGGTGCAGACGGGAATTGCGGATACACTTAATAATCAGGCAGATATTCAGGTTGATCTGAATGTGGAGTACCTTGACGGCAAGAGGTATTCAAAACAGCTTGAAGGGAAATTAGGCGATGAAATTGCTGCGGTATGGAAACGTAAATATCAGAAATCCAATATTGATCTCATAATAGTATCAGATCAGGATGCTTATAATCTGCTGACAAGATTCCGGAAGAGTATCTTCCCCGGTGTTCCAGTGGTCTTCTGCGGTATAGAAGATCCCGGAACCATAGAAAAGAATACTACAGGTATTGTTTCAGGTACTGATTACGGGAATACCATAAGATTGATTACGGAAGTAATGCCTGATGTAAAACGTATCTGGTTTATTAATGACAGAACCGCAACAGGTATAGCTAACAGACGGAGTGTTGAACAGATTTCCGGAGATTATAAAGGTGAGTTTGAGTTTTCTTTTTTTGACAACGGGAGCGGACTGGAACCTCATGAGGTTATTTCAGCAGCAGAAAAATTCGCGTCGGATGAAGTGATTTTCTTCCTTGATTTTAATCTGACCCGTTCAGGCAAGTATATAGACCTTGGCAATTTTCTGAAAGAATTGACGGTAAAATCGACTGTTCCTGTGTTCAGCCATGATGAAATGTACATGGATTACGGAGTCACCGGCGGGATGATGAATAGCGGGGATGCTCAGGGGCGTCTGGCCGCTGAAACAGGTATCCGTATACTTAATGGTATTAAAGCGGACGACATATCACCTGCACCCGAGATATCTCTTCCCGTATTCAATTATATTAAACTGAAGAGGTACGGCATACCTGTTTCAAAACTTCCGCAGTGCAGCCATGTCATTAACCGGGAGGAGAATTTCATATTAAAGAATCTCCGCTATTTCGCAGGGGGTACTCTTCTTATAATTCTTCAGGGGATACTTATTGTATGGCTCTACCGGCTTTTAAAACAGCAGAGAAGGCTTGCTAATGAGGCGCTTGAAAAAGAGAAGCTTATCTCCCGCAGTGAAGCTGTGCTTAAAGATCTGATATACAAATATGACCTTATTGTGGAGGCGTCCGGGCAGGTTGTTTATGAATATATTGTTTCAACCGGTGAAATTACCTGGGGGAAAAGTATTAATAATATACTCGGTTACCGGCCGGAGGAAATAGGCGGCGGATTTGAGCAGTGGATGGAGCTTCTGCATCCTGATGATCTCCCTATAATTATAAAATCACTGACTGAAGCTGAAACTTCATGCAGCTACTGGGATGAGCGGTACAGGATGAGGCATAAAGAGGGACATTATATATGGATAAGGGACAGGGGGTTTTTCCTGCCTGATGATACAAAGAGAGTATACTGCCAGGTAGGTATGCTGGAGGACATTACCACTTTAAAACAGTCTGAAGACGCAATGGACTTTGAAAGACGCCAGCTCCTTTCGATCTTTGACAGTATTGACCAGATGATATATGTATCTGATCCATTAACATACGAAATTCTTTTCGCCAATAAGCGCCTGAGGGATCAGTTGAGGAATAATCCCATTGGTAAACTCTGCTATAAGGAGCTTCAGGGATTTGAAGAACCCTGTTCATTCTGTACAAATTCTTTAATACTTACCAATGGCGGAGTTCCATATAAATATGAGTATTTTAATCCGATGCTGGAACAGACTTTTGATATAGTGGACAGAATTATCCGCTGGCCCGATGGACGCGATGTGCGCTTTGAAATAGCTATAGATATTACTGAGCGGAAAAGGGCAGAGGAGGCGCTGCGTGAAAGCGAGGAGAGAAACAGGGCAATGCTGAATGCTCTACCGGATATGATTTTTGTATTTAACAGAGATAAGATATTCACCGATTTCAGATCATCAGAGACTAATAAACTGCTGGTGTCTCCGGAAATGTTTATAGGGAAACATATATCTGAAGTGCTCCCCCCTGATCTTGTTCGTATAACCAGGGAGAATATTGATTCAGTTTTCGTAACAGGCGAGATGAAGGTTTATCAGTACAAACTTCAGCAGAATGATTCAGTAAGATACTTTGAAACGCGGATGGTGCTGAAGAGCTGTGAGGAAGCACTTGCTATTGTTCGTGACATTACAGAAAGTAAAGAGAGTGAAGAGGAGAGAGGCCGTTTGCAGGCACAGCTGATACAGGCCCAGAAGATGGAATCTGTAGGGAGACTTGCCGGGGGGATAGCCCACGATTTTAATAATATGTTAGGAGCCATTACCGGCTATTCTGAACTTGCTTTAAGGAAAGTTGATGCAGAGAGCCCGCTGCGCCGCTACCTTGAAGAGATTCTTAAAACAGCCGGGAGATCCGCTGACCTCACGCGTCAGCTTCTTGCCTTCGCGAGAAAGCAGGTTATTGAGCCTAAAATACTAAGCCTTAACAACACTGTTGAAAACATGCTGGGCATGCTGAGGCGGCTGATCGGTGAAAACATTACCCTTGAATGGAAACCGGATTCCGGTCTGTGGCCTGTTAATGTTGATCCCGCGCAGATGGATCAGATACTGGCTAACCTTGCAATAAATGCCAGGGATGCAATCGGGAATTCGGGATTGATATCAATTGAAACAAAGAACTGCGCAGTTGATGAAAACTGCTTCTCCTCTGCTGAAAGCCCCGTACCTGGCAATTATGTTGTATTGATTGTGAGCGACACAGGTTCCGGAATGGACCGGGCGACACAGGAGAAGATTTTCGAACCTTTTTTCACCACCAAAGAGCTTGGTCACGGCACAGGTCTCGGGCTTGCTACAGTATATGGAATAGTTAAGCAGAATAAAGGTTATATTAATGTATATAGTGAACCGGGAAGGGGTTCATCTTTTAAAATATATTTCCCGNNNTTTCAGGTGAAAGTATCCGCAGTGAAGCTGAGGAGACAGATCTGCTCCCAAGGGGGGATGGCGAAACAATCATGATTGTTGAAGATGAACCGGCCATTGTTGAGATAACAAAATCGATACTTGAAGAGCTTAATTATACAGTTATTACTGCTGATTCACCTGCTGAGGCGATAATCTCCAGCAGCAGTTATGAAGGGGAAATTGATCTGCTCATAACAGATATAATAATGCCTGAGATGAATGGCCGCGATCTTGCAGCGGAGATATCAGCAGGAAGGCCGGGTATTAAGGTTCTCTTCATGTCCGGTTACACTGCTGATGTAATCGCGCGCCAGGGGATAGTTAAAAAGGGGTTCAGCTTTATACAGAAACCCTTTTCAATGAAGGATATAGCAGTAAAGATAAGTTCTGTTTTAGAAAAATAAAAGCCGGGATTAAATCTCTCTACCCTCGACTATATCTATCATTCTGTTAAGAGTTATGCGCGCATTTGTTTTAAGCTTATCATCAACAGTTATTTCATTAATCATATCTCCCTTTCCTTCGAGGAAAGAATCAATTGAACTGATTATCATTGCCGTGTTAAGCAGGGATATCTTAAGCATGTCGTGACAGGGGGAGTATTTAAGCGGAGCAATAACCATGCTGCTGAATTCCTCTGCTATGCGGTTAACAAATGTAGTCTCTGTGCCTATAATCCACGATGAATCTTCAGATTCTTTTTTTATTGTATCATATATATATTGAGTTGAGCCGGACATGTCTATGAGTTCAACAACTTCATGCTTTGATTCGGGGTGTACGATGATCTTTGCGTCAGGATATTTTTCCCGTGCTGATTTAACATCTGCAGTATTGAATTCCTGGTGAACAGGGCAGTATCCGTCCCAGAGAAACATCTTTGCGTCCTTAAGGTTTTTTCCCTCTTCAAGTGAAAGGTCGCGGCCTACTCTGACTATAAGGCTTTTATCAATACCGAGTTTTTCCGCCACGTTCCTTCCAAGATGGTAATCCGGGAAGAAGAATATCGATTTATTTCTTTCGAGGTAGTATTTAACGAGCTTCTCTGCATTTGAGCTTGTGCATACCGCTCCCCCTCTGCGTCCGCAGAAGCTTTTTGAATCTGCATAGGAATTCATGTAAACAAGGGGAGCGATTTCGCGGGAGCATATACCGCTGATTTTATTCACCGCAGCTTCAGCAGTCTTTTCATCTATCATGTCAGCCATGGGGCACCCCGCATCCATATCCGGAAGGAGTATATGCTGTCCCGGTTTAGCGAGTATTGAAGCGCTTTCCGCCATGAAGCGTACACCGCAGAAGACGATGAACTCCGCGTCAGTGCGGCTCACATCAACAGCAAGTTTATACGAGTCCCCGGTAAAGTCCGCAAGTTCAACAAGCTCCCGCCTTATATAGTGGTGAGCCGGAATTATCAGTCTGCTCCCCAGTCTCCCCTTCGCGTCCTTTATGTAATCGATGAGCTGCTGCTCTGTGTAGTTTTTGAGGTTCATTGAGTATCTCCAGGAATAGTATCAACCCCGGAAATTTTCAGCCCCCG
>DINC01000345.1:0-7879 GCA_002425885.1 Spirochaetia bacterium UBA5550
CATAAAAATGGTGGTATTTGAAAGGCCGGTTATTTATAATTTCATTACCGGAACGGTTTTTTATTCTTTAATATTGTGATTGAACTATGAACTTTAAAAATCTTTTACTGACAGCACTTCGTGCTCTGACAAAAAATAAACTAAGATCCTCTCTGACCAGTATTGGTATCATTATCGGTATTTCATCAGTTATTGTAATGGTAGGTATGGGTGAAAGTGCAAAGATTGAGGTGCGCGGTAAAGTTTTTACTTATGGGGCAAACGCGCTCAGTATATCAACATCCAGACTTGGCAAGAATATGAACCAGGCAGATCTTGTAGAACTTAAAAATACTTTTTATCAGATAGAACTTATCAGTCCGTACCTGAAGCAAAGAAATATGATTATCAGATTCAAAAATATGAAAATTACAACAGAAATTGAAGGAGTCGGCAGCAGTTATTTTGAGATAAAAGGGAAAAAATGTAAAACCGGAAGACTTTTTCAGGAGGAAGATATTGCCGGAACTTCAAAAGTTGCTGTTATTGGGTCAAAGGTACAGCAGGAACTTTTCAACAGGAAAGACCCTATAGGAGAACAGATTCTGGTGGGGGATGTGCCTCTAACAATTATAGGTGTGCTTGAATATTCCGGGGAATCTTTCGGAGGGAGGGATTTTGACAGTATTGTTCTGATGCCTTATACAACATTTAACACCCGCCTGTTAAACAGACGTGTCTTTGAAGAAATCTATATTAAAGCTATTGATGAAAATTCGGTGCATGAAGTGGGAGATAATGTCAGAAAATATTTGAGAGCAAAGTTTAATATACTCGATGGACAGCCGGATAATATCAAAGTTTACACAAGTGATGATAAACTGAAAATGGCAAATGACATCTCCAATGCTCTGGCTATTCTTCTTGCCGGAATAGCATCTATATCTCTCTTTGTCGGAGGTGTGGGTATTATGAATATAATGCTGGTTTCAGTAACAGAGAGGACAAGGGAGATTGGTATAAGAATGGCAATCGGTGCGAAGAAAAAAGATATAATGCTCCAGTTTTTAATTGAATCTGTTTCTTTAAGTATGGTAGGGGGATTGATTGGTATTCTTCTGGGATTAGGCGTATATGGAATAATAGTATACTTTGTTAAGTGGCCATTTATTTTTACTCCGTCAGCCGTGTTTTTAGCGGTATTTTTTGCCACTGCGGTCGGCATATTTTTCGGTTACTACCCTGCCAAAAAAGCATCTGAACTCAAACCGATAGAGGCGCTGAAGTATGAATAGATTAGAAACGATATCATTAAAATTCTGGTCTTTTATAGTAAGGGGGGAGAGATGGAAATCCCTCCTCTTTGTTTTTGCGGGTGCTTTTATTTTAAGAATTCATACGTTGCTTATCGATTTTATTCATGTTGATGTTGTCACTTCATATATACTTGTAAAGAGAGACCTGGCAGGACTTGATTTTGAACCGAATAAAGGTTGGCTTAATCATGATTTGCTAAAGTGGAGTATCCGGTTTTTTGGTGATTCAGTGACTTCATTTCATCTAACTGGTGTTATATTTATACTTCTTACAATGGTTTTAATAATACTGCTTGGCAAAAAAGTTTATAATACCGGAGCAGGTATTCTTGCCGCTATGCTATACGGCTTTATAATATCATCTTATAATACAGAATTCACAGCAACAAATGGTGAAGTGCTTTATATNNTAACCTTTTTTATATGGGAACATTTTATTTCTCATATCTGTTGTTTATTGATAGAAAGTACTGGGCTCTTCCGGCAGCACTTTTTTCAGTTTATCTCGGGTATGGAATTAAAGTACAGGGGGCGTTTTCTCTCCCCGCTGTTATTGCATATTTAATATTTGTGTTTCCGGTTTTCAGAAGCTGGTTCAGGATTAAGGCTTCCCGGTATTATTTAATCATGATGCCGGCAGTCGCCGGAGTTCTTGTTCTAATTCTGATTGACTGGAATTATTTTCATTTTGTTTTTGATGGCGCATTAAGAAACATGATTGAGCCTCTGGTGATGTATGTTTCAAACAGAGGGTTTAATCCCTTTATGGTCATTGGAAAGCTTATGCTGCGCTCTGTGCATTTTCTTCTTTACCATAGTATTATCTGGGTTCCTGGTGTTCTTGCTGTTGTTTATTTTTTCAGAAGGAGTGACAGGAGAGAAGGTGAGGGTTTTATCATTGCGGTAACACTTGCTCTTTTTGCTTCTATATTTCTTGGAGGAGCCAGACTTTCGGTGCACTATTTTATTATTCTTCTGCCGACACTTTCGATACTGGCTGCTGGATATATCAGTGACAGGTTCAGTGACCCTGTTTTTGCGAGGAGAGCTTTCCCGGCTTTTATAATCCCCGTAATATTTTTCTTTTCCTGGAATATGAAGGATGCCTATATAAGACATTTTGCCCCGGAACTGAAGCAGGAGGAGGGGAATTTTGCCTATTATTTCAGGATGATTGCATTGGCTTCACATGGTGAATACCTCCTCCCGCATAAAAGCATTGTTCCGGTTATAGATTATCTGAAGACTAATACACCTCCTGATTCAAAAATAATGTCGTGGCCCATGGGAACTGAAGTTGTTTATTATTCCGGAAGATATTCAGCAGGAGACTCGTACTGGTATAATGAAGGGGCTCTCTATGCCATAGTGCAAAGAGAGAAAGGGAATGATGAGATTTACAAAGACTATCAGAGAGGATTTATTAAGTATATAAAAAATCTTAAGCCGGATTGCTTTATTGATGTCGGATCAACCTCAATGATAAGGAAGGTGCTGGTTTACAGAAAAAAAACAGATCCGCCATACTATTTTGACTGGAATACAGCACCTGTTGTGCGGTTCGGGAGTTTCGCAACTCTTGATGATTTCCCGGAGATAATTAATTATCTTAACAGTAATTACAGCTTTGCCGGCAATTTCGGAGATGGAAGGATTTGGGTACGGAAAAAGTGAACAGATTTATAAAGCATATTCTTTTGCTCACGGGACTGATTTTTGTTTTAAGGATTCCTGTTCTTTACCAGCATATAATTGATATTGATGAAACAGCATTCAGCGAATTTGCTTCTATAATGCTTAACGGCGGACTTCCCTATATCGATGCTGTTGATAACAAACCGCCTTTGACCTATTATTTTTTTTATTGTATTTATGCTTTAACTGGTATTAAAAGTCTTATCGCTGTTCATTTCTTCACGACAATCTGGGTTATGATTACCGGTATATGCATATATCTTTTCGGTAACAAACTGAAAGATTACAAAACAGGTTTAATTGCATCATTATTATTTGGACTCATGATGCATACTTATGAGCCTAAATTTATTTCAACAAACGGTGAAACTCTTATTAATCTTTTTCTCATTTTATCCTCTTATATTTTTTTGTTTTATAACGTAAGTGGAGTGAAAAAAGTATTTTTTCATATTTTATCAGGTCTGTTGCTGGGCCTTGGTATTATGACAAACTATAAGGCTGGCATTCTTGCTGTGGTTTTTGTGATACATTCACTCATCACAGGGCCTCTTTTATCGCATAACAGGATGCTTGTGGTGAAAGAGAATATTTTGAGGCTCATCATTACCGGAATTTCATCGTTTATACCTCTTGCCGTATTTGCGTTTATTTTTAAAATGCAGGGTAATCTGGATGAGGCTGTATTCTGGGGTTTTTTATATAATTTTGGTTATATTGAATCAGGGAAAGGTGCATTTTCCTCATTTAAAATTATCGGAAGAACCGGATATTTTTTATTGCTGACATTGCCTGCATGGTTTGCTGCACTGAAATATATTTTTGCAAATATAAAACAAATCAGGCTGCAGGGTAGAGATGAGTCTGATGAATCTGGATACTCTCATTTCGCATTCCTTGCGCTCTGGCTTGGCTTTTCAATTTATGGCGCTGCTATTGGAGGGCGCGGCTATGGACATTATTTTATACAGATCGTTCCCCCTCTTGCTCTTGTCGCTGCTGCCGGTTATACTTTTGTTAAGCACTATAAAAAAAGTTTCTGGTCATGGCTGCTGATACTCGCAGTAATATTTACCGCTTCAAGAATTGATATTATAAAGACATATGAATTGGTGAACTACCCTAATTACAAATCTGAAATTAGTTTCAGAAAGACCGGTGAATATATAAAGAGCATGTCTGTTCCTGATGATAAAATTTACGTCTGGGGATGGTCTACTCCGGTTTATTATTTCGCTGACAGGAGAAGCGCGTCGCGTTTTATCATATCCGATTTTGTATCGGGCAGAATTTTCGGTACTGCAAACACTTCCAGTTCAGTAAGAAATGAACTTACAGAAAAATTTCTTCCACTTCTGATGGAGGATCTTAAGAAAAACAGACCCTTGTATTTTGTAGATACTTCACCTTCAGGATTCTTCGGTTATGACAGATTTTCTCTCACAATGTTTCCTGAGCTGAATTCATTTGTACGTAATCACTATGACAGAGAAACTGAAATTGATGGACTGGTTTTATATAAGAAGCGGGAGTTTTAATCACTTTTCTGCCATCTGAAAAGAACAGAACCTGCAGAAAGAAAAATAATAGACATAACTGAAAGAGCCAGTATCTGGCTTCTGATTTCATAAAGAGATGCGCCGTCATTCATAACCTGCCGTATACCGGACGTTATATGTGAAAGTGGAAGCAGTTCGGCAAATTTAATGACCCAGGGCCTCGCCCCCTCCATAGAAAACCACACTTCAGACAGCATCATCATGGGCCATGAGAGGAGGTTAAGTATTCCTCCTGCAAATTCTTCACTGCTGCTCCTTGAAGCTATTATAAGCGCCAGTGATATCATACTGAAGCTGCCCAGTATAAAGATAATAAGCAGTGAAAGATATGAACCTCGGTTTTCAAAACCGTAGATTAATATACATGCAGTATAAACAGTTCCGGTGGTGAGCAGGATCACAAACATCCGCGAAAGGATCTGGGCTGTGAGAAACTCAAATGGCGTAAGGGGCGTGACACTGAATCTTTTAAGCACACCGTTTTTTCTGTCCCTGACAACTGAGTAGCCCACACCGAAAAGAGCGCTGAACATCATGTTCATAGCAAGAACTCCGGGAAACAGCCACTCAACATAGGGGATCTCGCGTCCATTGACAGATTCAGGAATAAAACCTGTTCTAATCTCTTCTGATGATGAGATGAGAAGTTTTTCTGTCATAAAACTTTTCGGAGATGTTGAACTTTTCCAGTATTTTCCCTCTGCCGGATCTATAAGGAGGTCGATCCTGTGGCGAAGAAGTCTGTTGATTCCGTTTCCAAGTGATTCAAATTCAATAAATTCTACAAATTTTGTTTTTCTGAATTCTTCATATTGTATAGAAATCTCATTGCTGATATTTCCTGAATTTATCACTCCAACCTTATATTCTTTTCTGCTGTCCTGGCTGAATATCAGACTGAAGCCCACAATAACGAAAAAAGGGAAAAGTATATTCCAGCCGAAACCGGATTTGTCACGGTAAAACTCCCTGTTACGGTTAATAAAGATGATCAGTATTCGTTTAAACATCTGTTATGCTCTCAATGTGTGTCCTGTGAGTTCAAGAAATACATCTTCAAGATTAGGTGTGCGTACAGTCATCTCTGTGAGGTCTGTGCCTGAAGCCGCAAGTTTCTGCACGCATAAATTCAATGAGTCTGTGCGGAATTCTATGCCGTTTTCCACTATGAAGTACGGGCATGAAAGTATGTCAAGATATGTTTCAGGTTCTTCTGTGCGTATAAATATTGTTGCCCCTTTGCCATGTTTGATAAGGAGGGAGTGCGGAGTATCAATATCAATAATTTTTCCGTAATCCATGATTGCTATTATATCGCAGAGTCTCTCCGCCTCTTCCATATAGTGGGTTGTGAGTATTATCGTTTTACCTGAATTTTTTATACCTGTGACAATTTCCCATAAGTGTCTCCTGGCCTGCGGGTCAAGGCCTGTTGTGGGCTCATCGAGTATTATAAGCTCAGGATTGTTTGTAAGGGCAATAGCAAGCAGGAGGCGCTGTTTCTGTCCCCCTGATATTTTCCTGTTATCCCTGTTGAGAATTTCCTCCAGTCTGCATACTTCAATAATCCAGTCAATGTCAGTTTTGCCGGGGTAGAGGCCGCGGAAAGTTTTCAGTGTTTCTAATACAGTCAGGTATTCAGGAAGCCTGGTACTTTGAAACTGTATACCGGTCTCAGCCTTGAATCTCTTCCCCCTGTTTTCTCCTTTGTATAGAATTGTTCCTGAATCCTTATTCAGTATACCTTCTATGATTTCAATTGTGGTAGTCTTACCCGCGCCATTAGGCCCGAGCAGGCCAAAGCAGATCCCGGGTTCAATGGAAAAATTTATACCATCCACTGCCTTTACTCCCGGGAAATGCTTTTTCAATTCGATAACTTCAAGTATGGGATTCATCACCTGATTTTATTTATAATCCAGAGAAGAATTATGGCTCCTATGAGTGCCGCAATTATCTGTGCGATAATACCATGTATGCTGAAGCCGATAAGCCTGAGAAGAAAACCTCCGATGAAAGAGCCGACAACCCCGACAATCAGGTTGCCTATAAGGCCAAAACCGCGGCCTTTCCATATTATCCCTGCAAGGTAACCTGCGATCAGGCCTACAATAATTGTTACTACTATTCCCATAAAATCTCCTCCCTGTTATTAAAAATATATTACATCCGTAGAATAATCAATAGTAAATACTACAGATTTTGTTTCCTATACTGACTTGGCGAGATCCCCTCAATTTTAGAAAAGACAGTACAGAATGTTGTGTTTGAGTTGAAGCCCACTGCTATGCCTATTGAAAGAATTGAACGCTTCGGTTCTTCAATAAGCATTTTTTTTGCTTCTTCAATACGGTATTCGTTAATGAACGTATTGAAGTTTTTCTTTATCCTTTCATTAAGGATTTCTGAAAGCTGGTGAGGGCTTATCCCCAGTTCGCCTGAGAGATCGCGAAGAGAGAGTTCTTCATCCGCAAATACTTTTTCATCCCGCATAAGCTCTGTAAGGCGGTTGAATATTACATTAACATCGAGTCCGGCAATTCTTGATTTTTCGTAATGGGCTTTACGGGTTTCGCTGCGTAGAAGCCTGTGGTAATCGTGATGACGTTGCGTGATCAGGTAAACGTATATAGTGGCGGCGTTGGCGATGAGAATAGATAGCTGTACGAGCCTGATAGAGTATATGTAGCCGATAAAGCATATCAGGTTTGAAACGGCAATTGAAAGAGCGGATATATACCCCATACGCGCAGGTTTGGAAATTCTGTTGTTGCTGTCTCTACGCCAAACAGGGAGCATCTGAACAAGAACCGGGGTCATCAGAATTGTCATATATAAATTAGGGATTATTGCACTTATGTATAAAGCTTTGATATATAACGGAAGAGTAATGAATTTTTCCCCGATTACTGGTAGAGCCAATGAATATTTGAAAAGCTCTTCTGTGCAGCAAAACGGCAGGAATGTCAGAAGAACAATCGATAAAACTGATGGTATCAGAAAGAGTGCATGGTATTTCGTGAGTGTGAATCTGCTTGATAGAACCCATCTGTACCTGAAAACAATAATCGGAGGTGTGAGATAAACAAGCGGTGTTATAAACATGGTCAATTGGAAAGCATAATCCCACTCTGCCAGGACGTTTGTACTCAAAAAACATATCTGGAACATCCAGAGCGCCATTGTGAAGAATGACAGAGCAAATAAGTAATCTATAAAGGCCTTTTTTGCCTGCATCATCTGCCCTGCTGAAATAATAACAGCAAATGCAGGGCCGAAAAACATGATGAAATAAAGAATTTTCTCTGACATAAAATATAACCGGTATTT
>DINC01000345.1:7920-8069 GCA_002425885.1 Spirochaetia bacterium UBA5550
AATTTAATTATCTTAAACAGAATGTCAAATAAATTTAATGTTCAAACATGCGGGGAGGAAATAACTGAAAAAAACCGGTGAATGAATCTTTCAGAATTATAATTTATGAAATCTGATAGTTTTATAAATTATAATTCAGTGAGACATTC
>DINC01000345.1:8118-10851 GCA_002425885.1 Spirochaetia bacterium UBA5550
TATGTCCGGGAGGATTGAGAATCATGAATAGTAGTATCGATTACGAAAAGGAGTTCCAGGATTTTCTGGCAAAAGATGATCATCTTGGTAAGATGGTTCACAAAAGAGCAGAGAAATTCGGCAATACGAAAGTAGCTGTAAGACATAAAGCTTTCGGCCAGTGGGAGGAGTTTACCTGGGGGAGGTTTGTTGAAATTATTGATAACTGCGCAATGGGCCTTCTTGAATATGGAGTTAAGGAGCGGGAATTTGTAGGCATATTTTCGAATAACAGGGTGGAGTGGGCAGTAGCTGATTATGCCTGTTTTTCAATAAAAGCATGTTCCGTTCCAATTTATCAGTCTAACTCCGCTGATGAATTAAAATATATTGTTAATGATTGTGGAATCAGAATCCTCTTAGTTGAAAAGCAGGAGCATTATGACAAGGCGATGAAGATTCTCCCGCAAACTTCAGTGGAGAAAGTTATAGTCATAGATCACAGAATCAATTATGATAAAAATAACAGCAAGGTTATTCTTTATAAAGATTTTCTCGAGATGGGGAGCAGGAGCGGAAGGAAGGATGAAGTCTATAAACTCCTCGAATCAGGGAAGACTGATGATCTCTCAACTCTTATCTATACATCAGGAACAACAGGGGAGCCGAAGGGGGTAATGCTTACACACAAGAACTGGCTCGCTATGCTATTCGCCACAGGTTACTATATTCCTATCATAGAATCTGATGTGAATCTTGCATTTCTTCCTCTGGCTCATGTTTTTGAAAGAGCATGGAGTTATTTTATTCTCTGCTGTAACGCACGGGTTGACTACTGCCACGAAGCTAAACCTGAAGTGCTCATGCAGTTCCTCCAGGAGTCGAAGCCTCACTATATGTGCAGCGTGCCGAGACTTTGGGAGAAGGTTTACGCAAAAGTTATGGACGGAGTAAGCCAGATGCCTCCGAAGAAACAGAAGATATTCAACTGGGCTCTCGAAATCGGGAAGCAGGTTGCGTACATGAAAAAGGAGCAGAAGCCGGTTCCATTCGGCCTTAAGTTTAAACATAAAGTTGCTGATAAACTTATACTTCATAAAGTCAGAGATCTCTTCGGAGGACGCAATAAGGTTTACAATTGCGGAGGTTCAGCATTCTCCGGCGAAATTTCAGAGTTCTTCTTTAAGTGCGGAGTGCTTCTGCTTCAGGGGTATGGCATGACAGAGTGCTTTGTTATTACAGTTTCCAATCCCACAAGGAACAAGTTCGGCACATGCGGACCTGTTGTTCCTCTGATGAAAGTAAGGATATCTGAAGAGGGAGAAATTCAGGCCACAAGTCCGAGTCAGACCCAGGGGTACTGGAACAAGCCTGAGCTTACAAAGAATCTCTTCACTGAGGACGGCTGGGTGCGGACCGGTGACATAGGCCACATTGATGAAGAGGGTTACCTTGTAATCACAGACAGGCTCAAGGATATGTTTAAAACTTCCGGCGGAAAATATGTGGCTCCTCAGCAGATTGAAACTCTTCTTAAAGAGGACATTTTCTTTGAACAGGCTGCGGCTATTGGTGACGGCAGGAATTTCGTTTCAGCACTTATAGTTCCCTCTTTTGAACAGCTGGAGCTTTACTGTCAGAAGCATGGCATAAAGTATTCCTCAAGAGAGGAGCTTGTGAATAATTCTGAAATACTTAAGCTCTACAGGGAGAGAATTGACGCAAGGACAGAGGCTCTGGGGCAGGTCGAGAAGGTGAAGAGATTTACACTTCTGCCGCAGGAGTTTTCACAGGAGAACGGCGAACTGACTCCAACATTTAAAATCAAAAGAAAAGTTATTTCAGAAAGATATAAGGATACAATAAATTCCATGTACAAAGATTAGTGCTCATCTTAAACCGGTGATCAGATTTATATTCAGCGCTGCCCTTCCGGGCAGCTTTTTTTATTTGTGAATGGGGAATTACTGCAGTATTTTTTATCTTGGTTTCCAGACACTTTTCATCCGCACCAGGTCTTTTGCGCCTGTGCTGTCTGTGATTGCATGATGGAATATTCCGTCTTCTGAACCTTTAACTGCTTTTGAAACTACGGTATCACCAAAGTTTGCCTCGGCCCTGAAGTTGATATCAATCTCATGAAGTGAATGGCTCTTCAGAAAATCGAAGGGGAGAGCTTCCGCGCACCACTGGATATACTTGACATTATTTACATGGCGGTAGAGATCACAGTCAAAATATCTTACATTGATCTTAATCTCATGATCCGCTTTTTCAATCAGCGGGAGTTTTTCAAAGTCATGCGGAAGGGCAGGCTCCCTGTCAAGTGTCTGCACCCTGTTTGAATCAAGGTCCAGCGTCACACCTGTTCTCTCTTCCATGCTGAATGATACTGCAGAGTTTATCCCTTTTCCTATCGTATTACCGGAGCTGTCGATAATCTCAAAATTTCGTATAACATACTTATCTTTTATAGGTGATAGCCATGATTCAATTTTTATTGTTTCATGCCACTCCGGAAGGCGATCAAGTTTTACATGAAGACGCGTAAGGACAAAAATAATATCAGAATTATTAATACCCGCATCTTTTGTTATAAGCATACCGTGTGTGATCCCTATATCCTGCAGGTAGTTGCAGATCAGCATCATTGTTGATGAGACATTGATATCGAGGTCGTACACATTTACAGTATAATTTTTCTCTGTTAATGAAATATTATTTATTACATTCATGGCTGTAATCCTTATGAAA
>DINC01000032.1:0-2359 GCA_002425885.1 Spirochaetia bacterium UBA5550
TCCAGGGGCTTTTCAAGGCCGGGAACACCTACGCGCCTTTTATAGAAAAAGCGTACAATGTAATAAACACCCATCCCCAGATATTACCGGGAGTGTTTAATATTGAGGAGTTCAAAAAGGACTACTCCCTTGCAAAAGACCTTGTGATAATCTCAAACCACGTGGATCAGCTTGCAGACGGTATAGGCAATACCCTCACGGCGGCAAACAGCGACGCAATGGCAGGTGCACTGGAGATATATGCAGCTGTAAAACAGAACCGCGACAAGGTGCCGGGACTTAACGTGGTCTATGATGAAATGGGAGAGTTCTTTAAAAAGGCGAAGAAGAAGAACGACCAGAAGACCAGTTAAGATATTTATCTTACATACTGTTACCTCGTTACCCCGGAGTATGAATAATATGCTCCGGGGTATTTTTTTTATACTCCTGAGTGTGATTGAGGGACTTCGGAGTGCTGCGGAGGTACTCAGGAGTGTGATTGAGATACTCCGTAGAGCCTTTGAGGTACTCCGGATTGTATTCGAGATACTCGCGAGTGTGACAGAGATACTACGGATTGTGTTTAAGATACTTCAGAGAGTGATTACCATACTTCGGATTGCGGCTGAGATACTACGGAGAATGATTGAGACACTACCGACTGTCATTGAGATACTTTTGGAAGTTGTTAAGACAGATTAAAGCCAAAGGAAAACCTGCCGGAAGATAAAATTAACAGAAATAAAAATTGTTCAGAAATTCGGGGAAATTCCCATCATCTGGCGGACAGATGCCGGGTATTATTGAATATTCAGACAACCTTATTAGCGGAATGTATAATTTTTTGAGGGATAAATTTATACGAACAGTGAATTCCGATTATTATCAGGAGAACGTAAATTATGTTCTGGAAATAAGAATAATTTTTTTTTAATATACGGAAAAAGTGTTGTAAAAGCGGGTTGTAGGAGTTCTATTAATGTTTCCTGTTTGCCAGATGTCCGGAATGGTTTAATCTAAAACGAAGAAACGACATCTGGCGTGTAGGTAGTAGTTATGTGCAAAAAGCGCGAAAACTTTTTAATCGCCCATCCGTGGGCTCATTAATTTTGTATTGAAAAATATCATTTCCGAATAAATAATGATTTCTAACAGAATTTGAGATGTATACAAGAGNNACTGAATAAAGAATTAAATCAATTAAAACAGTATGTAATTGGTACTGAATCTGAAAATGCTTCAAGCCATCTTGTTTATCCTTTCTTCCAAAAACTATTTCGAAATGAAAAATTTAAAAGAGAATCTGAAGCATCTGGTGCAGACATATACATCGAAGGTCGCCTTGTTGTTGAGTTAAAAACAAAAGAAGAAGATTGGTTGAGTGGTTTTTTCCAAGCTTTGCATTACAACAAAAAAGGTCTTAGCTTTTCTTCAGTTTCCGTTATTTCTAATAATTTTATTGGTTTATGGCGATTGGAAAATTTGCCTCCTGATATAAATACGATTTTGGAACAATCTGATCCAAACAAATCGGCAAACGAAATGGGAAAAATAAATTCGAAGAAATGTAACATAGCATTAAAAAAACAAATACTATCAACTGCCTGGTTTTTATTTGAAAGCGAAAAAACCCTTTTTACTAAAGAATTTACAGTTCAACTTTTAGAATATGAAGANNGTAATCAGATTAATCCAAATAATTTTCTTAGAAAAATTGGATTATTAAAGGAATTTTTTAAAGAACCATTAGACGCCATTCATTGTTTTTACTCCATGCTTCCCTTCAGGGACATTACTTCAAAGGTTCCCGAAGCACGTTTATCAGAACAAAATGTACTTTGGTTAAATGGGAAAAATGGTTCAAGTTCAAGCGATGCATTTATAGTAGAACCTAAATTTCATACGAATTTTAGAGAACTTGTTGAAAGCCACTATATTTTTACGAATGATGAAGAAGGTATTTCTATCGATTACTATTTTAGTCGATTTGATGAAGCATTGTCAGAACATAATCCAGAATATGTAAAACAACATGGTATCTTTTTTACGGATATAAATCTAAGTAGAGTTGCACTATGGTATATTCGTGAAAAATATGGAGAAAAAAAACTAAGTGGTAAATATATTGTAATAGATCCTGCAGGTGGGTCTGGAAATTTAGTAAGCAGTTGGCGGCGTAATCATCTTAAATTTAAAATTGTTTCAGAATTAAATCCTGACTTGTTAAAAACAATAGAACTGAGATTAAAAAATGATCCAATACAGGTCGAACAGGGTTATAGCATCATTCCAAAGACATATGAAAACATCGGCTTAAATTTTATTGATAAACCAGCGGAAGAGTATTTTAATATAATTGAATCATATCTTAAAACAG
>DINC01000032.1:2397-2535 GCA_002425885.1 Spirochaetia bacterium UBA5550
GCCTTTTGCATTTCTCCTTAATCCGCCATATAAGAATGTTGATAAAAACACAAGTGTGAGGTGGGGGTGGGATAAAGATTACGAATCAGATTCAACCTTGTTAGAATTTGCAGGCAAAGATGCATCCAATGAAAAACA
>DINC01000344.1:0-22946 GCA_002425885.1 Spirochaetia bacterium UBA5550
CCACGGATTATGCCCGGACTGTGCGGAAAAACTATATCCGGGTTTTGCTGACAAAAAATAAAAGTATTTATCGAACTTGACATAATCCTGCCTGATTTGATAATTACCATCATAGAGTCATAAACAGACTCTTTTCCGAATGAATTTACCGGGGGTTTGTACCACATGAAACGCTCATTTTTTAGAATAGCTGACGCAAAAAGAGATGGAGTTATAGCAGCATGCATAAAGGAATTCGGAACCTACGGGTATGAAAAAAGCTCAACAGACAGGATCATTAAAAGCGCCGGCATTTCCAAGGGGGGATTATATGAATATATATACTCCAAGGAGGACCTTTTTCTTTATATGACAGACTTTGCATATAAGGCGCTGTACGCCCATATAAGGGAACAGCTTAAAAAATGCAAAGACGGCATCCCCACTGATATACTTGAACGGTTCAGGATGGTATCATCAATAGCGATAGATTTCTATATTAAAAATCCGGACTATATAAAGTTTATTTCCGCCACAGGGCGTCTCACAGATCCGGTGCTTGTNNGGGGAAGATTAAAAAGCTGTTCATGCGGCAGTTTCTCTCAGTATTCGGTACAATAAGCGGAGACAATCTTCTTTATGACAGGGAGAGGCTTATTGACATCCTGATATGGCTCCTGGCAAAAACACGGGACGATTTTCTGCACGCCATGGAGCAGAATTCCGACAACACCCGTAAACTTAAAAAGATATACCGCGAAAACTGGGACTTCTATCTCTCTGTATTGAAGACAGGGATTTATAAACCTTCCTGATTATTTCACGCAATTATCACAGTTGCCGCAGGTGTAGTCATGTATATCGAAGTATCTGTAGATCATGGCACGCCTGCACTCCTCACCTGCCGCGTAATTCACCATGTCAATTAATCTCTTTCTGTCGCGCTCAATCTTTTCCCGTATAAACTCATCAGTAAGTATTTCATCAGGGAGATCGCCGATTAATTTCAGGTTCCCTGCGTCAATATCACCCTCTGTTACTCCGTACATATCGAAGATATTCAGCACGGTACGGAGCCTGTGGTCACTCCGCTGTTTATAGACCAGTTTCTCCTGCAGTTCATCATAGGCGTAAGAGTTCACCGCATCACCAAGCGACTTAATAAGCTCATAGGTTTTTTTAATGAAACCTGCATCGGGGTTCTTCCACCGGAGAAATTCAATCTGGATCTCAATATCATCACGGAGATAGATGAGAGAGCACTCAGTGGGGAGGCCGTCGCGTCCTCCGCGCCCGATCTCCTGATAGTATGACTCGATAGAGTCAGGGATCTCCGCGTGGATAATCATTCTTATATCGGGACGGTCTATACCCATACCAAAGGCATTGGTTGCAAGCATGAGTGGTTTTGGCAGCTCCATAAAATCCCGCTGCACCTTCTTCTTTCTTTCAGAGGAGAGCCTGCCATGATACACGGAATACTTCTCTCTCTTCATGTCGAGATATTTCGCGAACCTGTCGAGGTTGCTGATGAGACTGAAGTAAACTATTGCAGTTCCTCCACACTTCTTCACCATTTTATGGATAATCTGGAACTTCTCCTCTTCATCGATTACATCATGCACCGAGAGGCGGAGGTTCGGCCTGCATATACCTTCATTGAAAATCGTAATATCATTTGCAGGGATTCCGCTCTTTGCAATAATGTCCTGCTGCACCGGGCCGGTGGCTGTTGCTGTTAGGGCGATTGTAACAGGGTTTCCAATGAGTTCACGGAACTCAGCTATTCGTGAATAGTCCGGCCTGAAGTCATTCCCCCACTGGCTCACGCAGTGAGCCTCATCAAGAGCAATGAGTGACACCTTTCTCTCTTTTATAACTTCAATAAATTCCTTTTTTCTGAAGCGTTCAGGGGAGACGTAGAGCAATTTGTAATCACCTGCTTTTATCTTACGGTAACGCTCCTCCCGCTGGCTTTTCATAAGTGAGGAGTTAACGTAGGCTGCATCTATACCAAGCTTTTTCAGCGAATCCACCTGGTCTTTCATGAGAGCGATAAGCGGTGATATGACAACAGTGAGCCCTTCAAGAAGGAGAGCAGGGAGCTGGTAGCAGAGAGATTTCCCCATACCGGTAGGCATAAGCACAAGGGAGTTTTTGCCGTTCAGCGTTCGGAGGATTATCTCCTTCTGCGAGGTGCGGAACTCATCAGCGCCGAAAGTCTCTTTCAGTACGCGGTATATCTGTTCTTCGATGAAATTGTTCTGCATTTATCGGGCCTCTTGCATCCGGCAACAAGCCCCGCAACCCCGGAGAAAAGCCCCCGCACCCCCGGAGGGGGCAAAGATTATTTTCTATTTATTGAATCTTTAATAAATAGATGGATAGCACTGTGCCTTTATCAAGTCCCCCTCCGGGGGATTTAGGGGGCACACCCTCCGGGGTTGCGGGGGATAGTGCGGGTAAAATTTTTATTACAACAAAAACTCTCCCCCCTTGATCTGAGTCAATGACTTTTCTTTTAAATCCGGTACAATAGACAATATCAAACAATAAATCCGGAGGAATATTAATGAGTATGTTCTGCTTTCAGTGTCAGGAAACTGTAAAAAACCAGGGGTGCCTTGTGAAAGGTGTATGCGGGAAAGAGGAGAGCACCGCGCAGCTTCAGGATCTCCTGATATACAATCTTAAAGGTATAGCTTACCTTGCTGAATCAAAAATTAAAAAAGGTGAAGATATCACCGCTATCGGCAAACTGATCTGCGATTCACTATTCGCAACAATAACAAACGCGAACTTTGATAACGCGCGAATCTCTGAACTGATCAAAGGCGCAGTGGCCATGAAAAAACAGCTTACTGAAGAAGCCGGAATGAAAGGCGCTCCTGAAGCTGCTTCATGGCTCACTACCGATTCAACTCTTTTCATAGAAAAAGGTAAAACTGTTGGAGTGCTCTCCACTGAGAATGAGGATGTTAGGTCGCTCCGCGAACTTCTGATTTACGGCTTAAAAGGTATTGCTGCTTATACGGATCACGCGGTTGTTCTCGGATACAGCGATAATGATATCTATAAGTTCATGATTGAAGGGCTCGCATCAACACTCAAGGATCTCTCCGTGGATGAGATGATCGGGCTTGTTCTTAAATGCGGCGAAGCCGGCGTAAAAGCCATGGCTCTCCTTGACAAGGCAAACACCGGGACTTACGGGAATCCTGAAATTACAAAAGTTAGCATCGGTGTGCGAAGCAATCCCGGAATCCTTATCTCCGGCCATGATCTTAAAGATATGGAGGAGCTCCTTATTCAGACAGAGGGGACAGGTGTTGACGTATATACTCATGGAGAGATGCTCCCTGCCAACTACTACCCGGCATTCAAAAAGTATTCACACTTTGCCGGCAATTACGGCAACGCATGGTGGAAACAGAATGAGGAGTTCGATTCATTCAATGGCCCCATACTTATGACAACAAACTGTATTATACCTGTTAAAGATTCTTATAAAGAGAGAATCTTCACCACAGGGATGACAGGCTATCCGGGCGTGAAGCATATTTCTGACAGAGCTGAGGGAGGGAAGAAGGACTTCTCTGAAATAATCGCCCTGGCGAAAAAATGCCAGTCACCGGTTGAGATAGAGAAGGGTGAAATTGTAGGAGGCTTTGCCCATGCCCAGGTGTTCGCACTTGCTGACAAGGTTGTTGAAGCTGTTAAGAGCGGTGCAATAAAACGCTTTGTTGTAATGGCAGGGTGTGACGGCCGGATGAAGTCAAGAAGCTATTTCACTGATGTCGCGGAGCAGCTCCCTGAAGGTACAATTATTCTCACAGCGGGGTGCGCGAAATACAGGTATAATAAACTTAACCTGGGTGATATAGGGGGTATACCGAGAGTTCTTGATGCGGGTCAGTGCAATGACTCATACTCACTTGCAATTATAGCTCTTAAGCTTAAGGAGATATTCGGACTTGATGATGTAAACAAGCTGCCGATCTCTTTCGACATTGCATGGTACGAGCAGAAGGCAGTCACTGTACTCCTTGCGCTGTTATACTTAGGATTCAAGACAATAAGGCTCGGGCCCACACTCCCCGCGTTCCTTTCACCCAATGTAGTAAAGGTGCTTGTGGAGAATTTTAATATTATGCCTATAGGTGAAGTTAAGTCTGATATTGAAGCTATGATGGCAGGGAAGTAGACCTCACTCCCCTGTCCCCTCTCTCCTTAAAGGCGAGAGGGGAAATCAAAAAACAGCCTCACCCTCTCTCAGAAAACAGACAGAATCGGCATAATATAATATTCTATCACCCTTCTCCATTCAGCCGGATATTCTATTGATTTTCTAATAATTAAAGATATATGAATATTGCTTTCCGCAGATTATTTCTATATCCTTTAATTATAATCAGGAGAAAATCAGCCATGCATACTTCACGCATATTACATCTTTCAGTAATTATTCTTCTAATAACTTTATTTACGCAGAACCCGGTATTTTCTGAAGAAGCTCAGAATTATTATAACCGCATAAAAAAGCTTACTACAGAAAAACAATTCAAACCCGCTCTTGAGCTCTCAGCAAAAGCGATGAAAGAATATCCTTATGAACAGGGATTTGCCGCATATTCAATCTGGTGCAGCAATGAGCTTAAACAATTTGACGAAGCAATCGCCCTGGGGCGCAGGGCTTTAAAAAAGTGGCCCGACTCCCCGAACATAAAAGAAAATTACTCCTGGTCACTTGTATTATACACACAGGATATAATAGAAAATAAAAAAGGAATCGATCCCCTCCCCTTTGCCCGGGAAGGATTTGAATTAAATCCAAATGAAAGTTCAATGCTATGGCTCGCCATAAGCCTCAGGCATAACGGCAATCTCGACGATGCCATTGATCTCTTTAAGGAGGGAGCGGAAAAGTATCCCGGCAACAGATACTTCTCACTTAATCTTCTTTATATTCATATTGAACGCGGTCAGAAAGCACGTGAAAACAATAAACGCAAATATGCTGATGAACAGTTCGCTCTTGCATATAAAATTGACCCTGCCAACGAAGCATCTCTTATGTGGTACGGCATTTCGATGCGTGATAATAAAAAGTATTTCGAAGCAGTTAAACTTTTTTCAGAGGGGAAGAGGCTCTATCCTTCAAATAAATATTTTTCAGAAAACCTGAAATGGACATATGTTGACTGGGGATCACAGTTTACAGAAAATAATGAAATTGATAAAGCACGCGATATATTAAACAAAGCAAAAAAATCTTTCCCGAACGATCCATTTATAACTTCTTCTCTTTCATTCACCTATTTCAGGCGTGACCATAAGAAATGGGAGGCCTTATCAATTGAAAGCCTCAAACTTTTACCGAAGGAAAAACTTAAAACTGACAATGTATACCAGGTTCCGCTTCTTTCCGGCAGGATTCTTATACACCAGGGGAACCTGGAACCTGTAACCCACCACGGAATCAGTACAGCATTCGCCTGGGATTTTGTTATTGTTGATGAAAATAATTCATACGGAAAAAGTTGGAACAGAAAGGAAGACCATCTGATTTTCAGCCAGCCGGTTTATGCAGCCCGCGACGGAATTATTCATAAAGTTTTTGATTCAAGTCCGGACACAGAGCCCGGAAAAAATGAGCCTTACGAGACAAACCATATTCTGATCAGGCACAGCGACGGGGAGCTTTCATACTACGCTCATCTCAAAAAGGGTTCAGTTATTGTCAAAGAGGGGGATACTGTAAAGAAAGGAGACGGGATTGCAGTTGTAGGCTCATCAGGCAAATATGTAGACTTTCCCCATCTTCACTTTCAGGTAATGCGTGACAATGTATGCGTTGAGACAAGGCTTTCAGGCTTTGAGCTTTACAGCAAAGGTGTTTGGAAAAACCCCGGCCCTGTTATTCCAAAAAAAAATGAAATATTACGCTCTGTGTGGAGCAGATAGCCGGTATTGACGCGATTAATCGCGCCCTTCCCGGCCACAGCATCTGAAAAATTTTACATCCCCTTAACTCTTATCTCTTGACAGAAAAAAATATTACCTGCGGTATTTATCAAATTCCACATCCCATTAGTCCCCCTTCCTAAGGGGGTGCCCGGCAGGGCGGGGGATCAATAACAGGAGAATCCAATGATAAGAATAAACGAAAACTATCTTAAACTGAAATCATCATATCTCTTTTCAGAGATTTCAAAACGTGTTTCATCATACCAGCAGGCAAACCCTGACGCGAAAGTAATACGCATGGGTATCGGGGACGTTACTCAGCCGCTCCCTCCGGCGATTATCGAGGCATTCCACAAGGGCGTTGATGAGATGGCTGACATGAGCACATTCAGAGGCTACGGCCCTGAGCAGGGGTACGATTTTCTCCGTGAGAAGGTTGCTGAATTCGATTACCGTGCCCGCGGAGCAAAAGTTGATGCTGACGAAGTTTTTATCAGTGACGGAGCAAAATGCGACACAGGGAACATACAGGAGATCTTCGCAACAGATGTAACTATCGCGATACCAGATCCGGTTTACCCTGTATATGTTGACACAAACGTAATGGCGGGCCGGACAGGGGACAACGTTAACGGCCGTTACCAGAAACTTGTTTACATGGACTGCACAGCGGACAACGGCTTTGTACCGGAATTCCCGAAAGAGAAGGTTGACCTTATATATCTCTGCTACCCCAACAACCCCACAGGTGCAACAATAACAAAAGATCAGCTGAAGAGATGGGTCGAGTTTGCGCGCGAGAATAAAGCTCTTATCCTTTACGATGCGGCATATGAGGCCTTTGTCAGAGACGCTTCGCTCCCGCGCTCAATATTTGAAATTGATGGAGCGCGCGAAGTTGCAATCGAATTCCGCAGCTACTCAAAAACAGCAGGCTTCACAGGTACACGCTGCGCCTTCACTGTAATCCCGAAGGAGTGCATGGGATATGACAGCGCGGGGAATAAACACTCTCTCCATTCCATGTGGAACAGACGGCACACAACAAAGTTCAACGGAGTATCCTACCCTGTCCAGAAGGCCACTGAAGCGGTCTACTCTCCAGAAGGGAAGAAGCAGGTTACAGCAATTGTTGACGGCTACCTTGAAAACGCAAAAATAATAAGGGAGAAGATGACATCCTACGGCTACTCATGCACCGGCGGCGAGAACTCTCCATACATCTGGGTCAATGCGAAGAAAAACTCCTGGGAGTTCTTCGATATGCTCCTTAACAAATGCCAGGTGGTAACTACACCGGGTGAAGGTTTCGGCAAGTGCGGAGAAGGCTACATCCGTATAAGCGCCTTCAACAGCAGGGAGAATGTAATAAATGCAATGGAGAGAATCGCGAAACTGTAATCGCGTGCCGGAGAAAAATCTATGAATAATGACACAGTAAAAAAAATTCTCACTTACCAGAAGAATGAGATCACGGAACATATCCTTTACGGCGCCCTGGCAAAGAGGGCAAAGGGGAAGAACGCCAAAATACTTCAGAAGATATCTGAAGATGAGCTTAAACATTACAAGTTCTTCAAAAAAATTACCGGCAAAGATACAAGGCCGGACTGGATTAAAATCTACTTCTACAGATTTGTTTCAAGGATCTTCGGGTTCACCTTCACAATAAAGATGATGTCCAACGGCGAAGAACAGGCTGAACACAATTACGAAGAAGTTGAAGACACTGTTCCCGGTATTAAAAAAATAATACAGGAGGAGGTGAAACACGAAGAGTCACTCATGGGGCAGCTTGAGGAGGGTGTGCTTAAGCATATGAGTTCCATGGTTCTCGCCATCAATAATTCCATACAGGAGATCACAGGTATTGTGGTGGGCCTCACATTCGCTATAGCAGACACCATTATGATCGGGAAGACCGCACTTATAAGCGGAATCGCAGCAACCCTTGCCATGGTGGCATCTGAATATCTTTCACAGAAGGCTGACAGTGAGGATGGCAGCTCGCCGGTTCAGGCAGCGGTTTACACAGGGATAATTTATCTTGCAGTTGTTGCTTTCCTTGTGAGCCCCTTCTTTATATTCACTCATCACTACTCAGCGCTTGGGGCTGCTATTGCGGCGGTAATTGTCATTGTCTCTGTTTTTACATTCTTCATGTCCGTGGTCAAGGGGCTTAACTACACGAAGGCCCTTACGGAGGTTTCAATTATTACAGCGGTGGTTGTTGCACTTTCATTCTGTATAGGGATGGGGATGAAGATGATCTTCGGGTAAACAGGCTGACATGCTCACCAACAGTTTGTATTTGTTGTTGAGCATGTCTAAATCACCCGGCAGTATTAACTCCAGTTTTCTATTTTTTTCATAGACTTCTTTGTTACAAGAATAGAACTTATTGTTTCCGCGAACTTTCTGTTTTCCATATTATCAAGCACATCGGGGATCATCTTTTCAACAGCAAGATTCGTATCAGCAGGGCCGTTCGCCATCCTCACAGTGTATCTCCGTGTAAGATATGACGGAGACACAGCCTGTTCCTCGCTCTCCCACAGGCGCGGCTCAACAAGACCGATCCCGCTCTTCCACTCAACAGATCCGAAATGGTAGGATGACAGGAATATATCTTTCACCGTGTTATTCTTTCTTAATGTCACAACAAGCGACCTTTCAACGAAATCGGTCCTGAGATATGAAGTAAAATAAATCTTTCTCTCTCCACCCTCTTCTGTAGTTTTTTCAAATAAAAGCTTCCCCATACTTCATCCTCCTTTTACTGTGTACCTGTTACTGCCTGGAGACTGCACCATTAAACATCCCGCTCATTAAATTTCAAATACATTATTCCGGGTAGGCTGATCCGGCCACACCCTCTTTTATATTGCTTGACAGAGAGTAATATTACTGTCATTCTTATTTCTCTTATTCAAGTATTGTCTGTAAATCAGTGCCGGTTAAAGGGAGTGATAATTCTGTGTATAACGATATTACAACGAAAAAAATAACCGCCATCCCCGGCATACTGACAGCAGCGTTTGTGTTCTTTCATTTCTCATGCGCGACCATAACCCCTTCATCTGATGAATCACCGGAAGAGATAATTCGTGCCGAAAACAGAATAATGAAGCAGAACCTGAAACTGGCCCTGCGCGAAAACAGCGTCCTTAAAGATGAAAACATCGGCATAAAACAGGAAAACAGCAACCTGAAGTCCCGCGTAAAACTCCTTGGTGCAGAGATAATATCTCTCAATAAAAAACATTCCGAAGACATAACCCTGCTCAATGAAAAACATGACAATCTCAGCAAAAAAAATGAGATCCTTGAAAAAGAAAGCTCAGATAAAATCCGTCAGCTTACAGCGATCAATAAATCTCTTGAAGAGAAACTCTCTTCCGAAATTTCCCGGCTGACAGATGAAAACAGAAAACGTGAAGAGGCTTTCAATAAAGAAAGACTCAACATGGAAACAGCTTTTGCAGGCAAAGAACTGGAGTACAGGAAGGAACTTGCTGCATTAAAAAAAGAGATCCTTGCTGCTGACACAGAACTTGACTCGTTTAAATCAAAACTTGCGGATGCTGAATCCAGGCTGAAAGCCGCTGACGCTGAGATAGCCGCAAAAAACCGGCAGATTGAAGATCTTAAATCAGCCGGCAGTACGATTTCAGACATGCAGAATCAGAAACCTGCTCAATGAACATCAGGCGATGATTTCATTAAGAAGAAAATCAATCTCACACCGGTTCCGTCTATCAGCAATAATTGTTGCGGCAGCAGCTGTCATCATCTTCCCTTTAAGCGCCTTTGCAGGGACAAAATTCTCACTTATCCTGACATCAAACCTTCAGGGTAAATTCACACCGGCAGTTGAATCACAGGATGAAAAAGACCCGATGCTTCTTCTCGCACAGTCTATCATCACTGAACGCAGCAGGTCACCGTTTGATCTTTTTCTTGATCTCGGCAATTCATTCTACCCCGGCCCTGTTTCAAAATATAGTTACGGTTCAGTAATGATGGATTTCTTTACATACTTTAACTGTGCGGCAACACTTGTTTCATCACGGGATATAAGTATCGGCCTTACTAATCTTGAGTTTCTTGCGAAAGGGAGAGAGACAAAGCTGCTCTCCATTAACATCACCCGTGATAATACACCTGTTTTTAACCCCGGCATGATAATTAACCACGGCAGCAGAAAGATCGGCTTCATCGGAGTTACTTCTTCAGAAAGTCTCTTCGATATAGCTGATAAAAAAATGTTTAAAATATACTTTAACGAAAACATTGCTATAATAAAGGAGGCCGCGGCAAAACTTAAAGAAGAGGGATGCACTGATATAATACTTCTTTCAGGACTGACCTACAGAAAAAATCTCGGGCTTATGCAGGAAATTCCTGAAGCAGACCTTCTCATAAGCGGAGGAGATTCCTCGGGAAAACTTTTCAATGTCCCTTTAGAACGTGCTGAATTGCAGGGAGGGAAATCCATCGTAAACCTTCTTGAAAGTGAAGGTTATTACAGGCTTGAACTGGACCTTACTGAAAGAATATCAGTAACCTCAATTAATTTCCGTAAATCAGAATATAACAAAACATCTGACAAGGGCTACACCGAATTCAAAAAGAGGCTGACCATCTGGAAACAAAAATTTGCGGATGAAGCTAACCGGGTTATAGCTGAAGAATTTCCCCCTGCGGCAATCACTGATGAATCCGCAGCAGAGATTTTACGGCACAGGCACAGAACTGAAATTGCAATAATAGATAAATACACCGTTTTCCCCCAGGCCTTATACGGCACAGTTTATGCTTCCACTATATCAGGGATTGTAAATAACGATTACCCTATTTTCAGATACAGGCTAACCGGGTCAGAACTTAAAAAAGTTACGGCAGAGGGGGAGAATTTTGTTATTACAGGGATACAAGAAGGGAAAGTGCAGAACTACCCCATTGCGGATTCAAGGAGATACACTGTTTGCTCAACACAGTCAGCTTATGAAAGGGTATGCAGACTTCTCAGGAAAAATATCCCTTATGATAATACATGGAAAACAATAGAGGAGGAGTTTGAGGATGATATTTCATCGGAGAGAATAATGGCTTCAGACAGCTTTGATTACCTGGAGAAAAGGTTCCGGGTTCTTATAGATATTACTCTTTCAAATTTCTATGACAAGTCTGATGTTTTACGCGATGAATCAATCGAAACACCTCCGGGTAAACCTTCGGAAAACTACACCAGATGGGGAATGGAGGATACGCTCAATATCACAATATACAACAGGTACCATCACCTCGTACTTACACCATATATTTATTTTATAAAACAGGATGACCAATACCTGCAGAATCTGCTCAGGGGGACGCTGTTATATACTTATAACCTTAACGCTTTTTTTAAACCTTATCATAAGTCACAGCTTGATACTGTACTGGTTGCGGATAAAGAGAATGAAGAGGGTCCACGGCCTATGCTTGCCAGGGAGACTGTGGGAGGATCTTTTTTTTCAGAGCGGATTTCAGGAAAGATCGGTTCCGGTTTTGAGAAACAGATACAGGATCCCGAAGAACCTGCACTATATGGTATTGAGGCAATAATTGACGCCAACTTCCCGATTACTGATTATCTCAAGTATATATTTAAACTCGATTCATTTATCTCTTCTGAAAAAGGGGATTCAAAAACCCTGAAAGCGCGGACTGAAGTCACAAACACTCTCTCCCTGAGTATTAATTCAATACTCGGTGTTTCAGTAAAACATAAATGGTTCAAGCTCTATTCAAAAGAGATCGAGGAGTCATACAGGTATTCCCAGATGCTCCTCTCAGTCGATCTCAAAACGGACTTTAAACTGTTTTAAGCCTTGCTCCTCTCCCTCAGCATAAATCCCTTCTTCTGGAGATAATCATAACGGACGTTATGCCCGGGCTGGTATACCATTGCCATTATGGAATCCTGCCCCTCTTTTATTGATGAATACTCCGCAAAGTCCAGTGTCCTGATTATAGCCTCAAGTACCCGCAAGGCCCCGGAGTGGTCACAGAGCACCACCCTCTTCCCGAGATTATTTCTGAAGAGTTCAACAAACGAATGAGCGATTCTCCAGTCAGCTTCGATGAGAGTTTCACCCTCTGGAAAATGATAGAACCTGTTTTTAAAAAGTTCCTTGGCTGCCTTTTTCTTCTCATCATCGGTGCCCTTCATGCCGGGGCCGTANNCCTTCAAGCATCTTCTTGTAAATATCGTTCTTCAGTTTATGCGTGAGAGAACCGTATTTCTGCGAGTTTAGTCCATAGAATGGAGTGAAATGGATACTGGTAATGCCTGCTTCCTCCAGGAAGCAGCGGGCTGTCTCCTCTGTATTTTCACTTTCACTTCCGAAAACTTCAACAGGTACTCCCCCCTTCCATAAAGGATACCCCTTTTCTTTAAGGAGGTCAACGAGCACTTTGAAGTCTTTACCCAGTTCTCTCGCAGTATCTATGCCGGCAGGTTTAAGCATGTTACCCATTGAACCTGATATCCGTTTATTGTCCTTCCAGTGGTCCCATACTCCTGAGCCGACAAACTCGGGATTATCACCACCGGACTCATGTATTGACTTGCCATGCCTTATTGTTATCATCTGCGCCTGGTTAAGCGGAACATAAGCATCAGGATAGATCGGCACACCTTTGCTGTTATTGAGCCAGACGATCCCCTCGCGATGCAGAAGTCCGCTGCCGTCATCAAGAATTCTCCCGCTGGTGCGCATCTCTCCTCCGGGATTAATCTGCATATCCTCTATGGCCAGTACAAGTTTTGTTCTGTACCTTGTGTGTCTCGCACCAAATGCCGGAATATTTTTAGCTACAAGGATATCATTGAATCTTGCGATTGAAAACTTCTGGTGCAGAAGCCGTTTGAAACTGTCATTATCAAGAAGCCCGTTCCATGCAAGATAAAAAAGATGAGGATCGCCTCCTGGAACGTTATTCTGTATAAACTCAAATTTATACTTAATGTAATCCTCAGGGGAAACATCGTTCTCCAGTGCAAGTATGAAAAAGTATAATTTCTTCCCCAGAATTTTCAGATTGTTTAAGAACTCCTCCGTAACATCATCAGGTGAAATCGATATCCTGTCATTGTAAATTGACTGAAGAAATCTTATGCTGTCCTTAATCTTATCAATTCTGTATGAATTGTGGAACTCAGCGTTGTCACGTGTCAGGCCCGTTTCGAAATGACTTTCTGCTGTTATATTTTCCTTAGTTCCCATAAATATCCTCCTGAAATAGTTCCTTATTAATAAAGGAAGAGTGCTGTAACATATAACACTTACCGGTTTAAATAGTTCTTTTCTGTCATTGCGAGGCGCTATAGCTATATGGCAATCTGTTCAAATTATAACCATTCTATTAAAGATAGTTACGACTTGCTTCATAAACAGAATTTTTCACTCACCCGCGTTCGTTAGCAATGACATGATTTAAATAATACCTTAATTGCTGTAATTCAGTTTAACGCATAACGCAGACTTAAAATAATAAGAACATGTGCCGAAGTCAAATAAATACAAATAATTTCCGGATTTAAGAAAAATTTATCCAGATTTGATTTTTCCCCGGATTATAATTACCATGTGAATAATACTAACTCTGGAGGTTTTAATATGGATAGCGGCGGAAGTTTTATAGGCACTCTTATTTATCTTGCGGTCATTATTGCGATGATTGCAGGGATGTGGAAAGTTTTTGAAAAGGCGGGACAGCCGGGATGGGCTGCAATTATTCCGATCTATAATCTTATTGTCCTTCTTCAAATTGTCGGTAAACCTATATGGTGGATAGTTCTCTTCCTTGTACCGCTTGTAAACTTTGTGGCATTAATCCTCGTAGGGATGGAACTTGCTGTCTGCTTCGGGAAGAGTAAAGGATGGGGATTTGCTCTTCTAGTACTGTTCCCCTTTGTGGGATACCCGATGTTAGGTTTCGGAGACGCCGCATATTCTAAACCGGCAGTTTCATAGTCCTGATAAGTGATGTCATTTTCAGACAGGGATGACATCACTTTAGGTAAAAATTTCCTGAAACCTCTCTGTCATTAGAGAGATATAACTCTATATGTTATACATTACAAATCTTCCGGGAGTGGTGCCGGTAATCTTTTTAAAAAACCTGGTGTAATGGCTCTGATCTGTAAATCCCGATTCAGCCGATACGTAAGAGATTGAGAAACCTTCAAGAAGAAGTCTTTTAGAAAACTCTATTCTCCTCTGTATCTGGTACGCATGGGGAGATATACCTGTTTCTTCAGTAAAAGTTCTGTTCAGATGGAAGGGGCTCACCCCTGTAACACCGGACAGATCATCAAGGGTAATATGATCTCTGAAATTTTCATTAATATATTCCGCAGCAAGTTTAACACTGTTATTCCGTTTATTCTCCTCCGCAGGGAAACCGCGTACTGAGTGATATCGCACAAGGAATTCAAGAAAAGAAAACAGAACTGACTCCGATTCAAACAGTGAATCCGGATCATCCAGAATATTTAAAAGCTCATTAAGTCTGAGAAATGAATCCTGATCATTTTTTATGCAGTTAGTAAAAACAATATTAAAACTGCTGCCGTATATATCAGCAGCAACCTCCTTCAGAATATAATCCGGAATAATGAGAACCCTGTATGAATGCGGTTCACCTTCTGAAGACTGAAGCGAATGAGGTTCGCCGGAGTTTATTATAAAAATATCCCCGGCTGAGAGAGAGTGATAACTGCCGGTAATCGTCATGTTCCTTTTACCGGCAGTTATTATACCTGCGATGCAGTCATTATGCACATGCTTCGGGAAGTCATTGAGTATATCAACCCCTGTCACAAGCCTCAGGCTGCTGATCCCCGGTATCTGTTTAATTATTAAGGCTTCCTTCCCGATGACGTTCACCTAAATTAGTGCCGGTAAAAACTTTGCCAGAATATAAAGCCCGCTGCCGCCAGCCTCCACTCTGTGGTATATATTATCAGGGATGCATGCGACTACACCGGCATCATACGGCAGCTTATTCTCCCCTACTGTACAGATTCCGCTTCCATCGACAACCTCATGAAGCTCCATCTTCCCGTCATGCATATGATTCCCGATCTCACATCCCGGCTCGATCCTTACGAGATGACAGCTGAGCCTTCCGGAAGTATCGCTGCCGCACACAAGGTTTTTCATACTTACTCCGCGGAAAGAGGGGTGCGGGTTCCATGGTAAAGATTCAATATCAATACCTTTTGCTCCTGCGAATAGTTTCCCTTCACTGAAAATTAAAATGTTCTCCATAATGTTCCTCCTTATAATTTCTTATAATTGTGATTCTAAGAAGGAAAAAAACTCTGTATTGTATAATCTTGCTCTGCATAAAAATTATGCATATTTTATCCCTTTCATGAATGGGCAGATAGTTCTGCACATCCAGCATGTATAAACAGGGCTCCCTTTTACGGTTACACCTTCAGAATTCATTCTGCATTTTTTCTGGTCTACGCCGGATTCTGAAATGGCGCCCGCAGGGCAGTTTTTAATGCAGAGATTACAACTGTCACGACAGAAGCTGTATTCCGCGACAGGATCGCTTTCAAGCACAGCATCAGTCAGTATCATACCCAGCTTGAGGAGGTTGCCGAATCTGTTATTCGTCAGTATGTGGTTCCTCCCCATAACACCAAGACCCGCAAGAACAGCTGAATGTTTGAGGGAGAGTATCCCCCTCCCCTCCATCTTTTCACTGTCCCAGTATTCATAAGGATCTGAGGGGACAGGAACAGCGGTTACTCCGGCATCTTCCAGTTTCAACGTAAGCTCATAAGTTATCCGGAATATCTCTCTCAAAGATACATCATCAGCAAATGTATATGGTATGCGGCTCTGTGCCTCAAACACACCTGAAGGGATTCTCCGGGCAATAACTATTACTGATTTTGCAGCTTTAAAGATGTCTGACGGATGGAATCCCTCAGGCGCTCCGGAGAATCTCCCCACATGCGTAATCCCGCAAAGGTCAGCACCGGATTCAGCCGCAAGCCGATTCACCTCCGCTGAAGTGAGAGAACTTTCATCAAACTGTTTGTTCATGCGTTAACCTCTTCAACTATTGAATTTCCTGATGAGAAATCACCTGATGTCCACTGCCATGTTTCGTGCAGTCTGATCCTTCCGTCAAAAAGAACCTCCGGGATAGAGGAGCACTTCCCTGTCATAATAATGCCATCCGCATTGATATGCTGATATCTCATATCAAGATTCCCGGCTTCGTCAACTTTAGCAATTAAGCTTCCGGTAATGATAGCTCCTCCGGAATACTCGCCAGTTACAATATTTCCTTTCTGCCTGTACCGGAAGAGTGTATCTCCGCTGACCTCACCTGTTTCACTATTTAAAACCGGTCTGAATTTTCTATTATTATAATTTAGAAGCATAGAGTCTCCCATCATTGAAATTACTCAATGATGAAAGAACATTTATGAAATGCAAGATTTTTATTGAACAGGATCGCTCTTAAATACTTCATCCAGCTTTTCGGCGAGAACATCAAGTTTGTACGGTTTTTGCAGAAATCCTGCAAGTGTTTCCCCCGCAAATGACCGCGTGGCATCATCCTCACTATAACCGCTGCATAGAATAACCGGTATATCGGGATTAATTTTTTTCATTTCATGAAAAGCTGTAACGCCATCCATCCTCGGCATGCTGAGATCAAGGAGAACACCGGCAAGATTATCCGATTCTTCTTTAAAAATTTCCACGCCCTTCAGACCGTCCGCAGCACCTATTACCTTATAACCGGCAATGCTGACAAACTCCATGCACAGGTCTCTCACAACATCCTCATCATCCACAACAAGAACAAGGCTGCTTCTCTGTTCAGACTTTGATGAGACACCGGAGTATGATACTCCCCGCTGCTTTACTTCTTCTCTCTCTACATGAGCCGGGAAAATGATTCTCACTTTAGTGCCGGAAGTATTCACACTCTCTATTATTACTGCTCCACCATGCCCCCTCATAATTCCCTGCACGGCAGGGAGACCGAGTCCGCGTCCTGTCTGCTTTGTAGAAAAAAAAGGCTCAAATATTTTTTTCCTGATATTTTCATCCATGCCGCATCCGTTATCAGAAATATCAATGCAGACATAACTCCCCGGTTTAAGATCAGAATCCAGCCGCTTACTCACAAGATACTCCGCAGAAATGAACTCCTCTCCTGCCGTAATAAGAATTTCACCCTGCTTGTCGCCGATTGCCTCCGAAGAGTTTACAACAATGTTTATAAGAACCTGCCGGAACTGACTGGCATCAGCCATAATAACAGGAAGGCTTTCAGAAATTTCAGTTTTAATTGATATAGAGAGAGGTACTGCGGACCTAAGTATATCCCGCATCTCCTTCAGAATAGATGCAGGCTGCAGCTGTGTCATTACAAAATGTCCTTTCCCGGAATAAGCGAGCATCTTTCCGGTTATATCAGCAGCCCTGTGTGAAGCGTTCATTGCTCTTTTAAGATTTTTATGTAGCGGAGTACCATGATTTACATCCATCATGGCAAGTTCTATACTCCCCATGATCCCCATCAGGAGATTATTAAAATCATGAGCTATCCCTCCGGCCATAATTCCCAGACTCTCCATCTGAAGCCGTTCTTCTGCGGCGAAGACCCTGTCTGATATATCCTTCATCGCACCTAACATCCTTACAGGTTTGCCTGATTCATCATAGATACATCCGCCGCTCTCTTCAATAAACATGTAAGTGCCGTCTGATTCCATTAATCCATATTCCACTGAAAAAACTGTTTTTTCCTTTATTGCGATGTCTATCTCTGCCAGGACCCTTTCAACATCATCAGGATGAATACGGCCGCGCCACCCTTCTATACCCATGTATTCCAGTTCCTTTATTGAAAAGCCGGTCAGCTCATCAGCACGCCCCGCCCATCGGGTTCCACCCCTGCATAAATCACGATCATATATAATCTCCCCGGTAAAGTCAGCCAGCATCCGGTAGCGTTCTTCACTCAACCTCAATGCATCTTCAGCCTTCTTTCTGTCAGTTACATCGAGCAATGTACCGTGATAATAAAGAGGTTCCCCTTTCTCATCCCGTATAACAACGGAATTAACAGAACCCCAGAAACTGTCTCCGTTTTTTTTTCTGAATTCGAAGACAGCATTGCGGACAAACCCGTCCTCACCAAGATGTTTATTAAGGAGCAGCCTCTCTTCCGGATTGGCATAAAGCTGCTCGCCAATATTTTTTACTTCAGAGATCATCTGTTCAGGAGATTCAAAACCCGCCATCTCAGCAAATGCGCGGTTTACTATCCTGTATCTCCCCTCCGGAAGACTCTGGTAAATTCCCATAGTGGCATCTTCAAAGATCTCCCTGTACCTGGCCTCACTCTCTTTCAACAACTCTTCAGCCCTTCTCCTTTCTGTAACGTCAAGAAGAACACCGTTGAATACTATCTCATCCCCCGCGCGTTCCGGATGAGATATCCCGTGAATGAACCTCTCTTCTCCGGAAGGGGTTATAAGCCTGCCTTCATACTCCCATCTTTTACATTCCTGAACCGCTTCAGAAATTGACAGGATAAATTCTTCTCTTTCTTCAGGCGGTATCTGCCGGACTATTTTCGGGAACAGGTCCGTTGTATCTCCGTCAATTCCGAGAATTTCCACTGCTCTCCCATTAATAAAAGAAAAACCCATATCACCGTCAGGACGCACATAAAACCTGTACACAACTCCCGGTATACTGTCCGCAATTCCACGAAAGAACTGTTCACTTGCCTTCAGGCTGTTTCTGCTATCCTCGCCGTAAAGCATATTAAGCTTCTGTTCCGCAAGAAGAACAGTCATGTCTCTCAGCATAATCAGAGACGCCTTAAGGACATCTTCTTTAACAACGGGGATATTTTCTATACCGCCCACCATCTGGAGGTAATGCCTGATGTCACTCTCACCGGATGTTCTGAGTAGTAAGTCCGGATTAGGTTTTTCAAGAAACACATGCCCGGAGATAATATTGGCGCAATAGACCCCTCTTACAAAAACAGGCAGAGCTCCGTCAGCAAGGCCTATTCCGCTTATCCTCATTGTAATTTCATTCTGCTCCCTGATTTCACTGTCAAGCAGCAGATCCTCAGCAATACACTCCCTGGCAATCGCAGGGTCTATGCATTTTAATTCCTGGCAGAGCTTTCTGCATCCTGATTTAATAAGGATATTGTGATCCGGGTAAATGATAAGGCTTGCGGTAAAACCTGTTGATGCGGTAAACAGATTAAAAAAATACTCAAGCTTCTCCATATCAAGAATTTCAATCAGCATATACCTGCCATCGATAAGATATTCCCTTTTATCAGATTCAGGCTTTTTACTTTTATTTATTTTCATATCGCTCACTTTCGCCGGTTCACCAAATAAATCAGTGATAGATAATGAGGACTTTGTTAATTATCCCTGATTGTGTTAATATATCCAATTAAACAACCAGTGTAAAATTTTAGATAAAATATTCTGTTTTTTATTTTTTCTATAGAAATGGTTTCCGGGAGTTCAAACAGATTTCGCGAATGTTTATACGTAATATATGCTGGAAGCGTGAGGGGTTTTAAAAAAAATCCCTCCCTGTTCAGGGAGGGACCGTGAATTCAGACATTCCGGCTATCTGAGTCCTGAGAAGCATCTTTCCAGATGCTCACTGTCGGGAGATTTAGTAAAAATACTCACCATTATGGTGACAACAATTGATACCGGAAGCGCTACTACTATCGGATCAACAAATTGAAGGCTTGATTGACCGGCAAGTGTAGGCACTCCAAAAAAGGCCTTACATAACCCAAGGGGAGCAGACTCTTTTGCATGCATAAACATAATCCAGAAAGAGGATGTGGCAAGTCCGCTGAAAAAACCTGCAAGTGCACCTGCTTTAGTAATTCTCCGGGTAAATAGTCCGCCAAAATAAAGAGGGAGAAACGTAGCAGCACAGAGGCCCATAAAAATAGCCGTACCAATAGCAATAATTGCAGATCCCTGCTCAAAAAAACGGGGCAGAAAATAGGCCAGTAAAGTACTTATAATAATTGCAAAACCCATCGATATCTTTGTGGTAAGAATTGTGCTCCTCGTTTTAATATTAATCCCCTGTTCTATGAAATCCCTGCCAAAGGCTGATCCCATGGTGTGGAACTGGGCACTCAGGGTTGACATGGCTGCCGCAAGCATGGTAACCATAAAAAGCGCTGTAAACCATACCGGCATTGCTGAGTTGATATATAGAGGGATAATGTTATCCACCTTTTTATCTGCAGCAAGAACTGAAATCTTTCCGAAAGCAGGATTATTCAGGAAATATACATTTGTTAGGGAACCGACTGTGAAAGCAACACCTGTCATCATAAGTATAAATACTCCTCCAATAAGAACTCCCCTGTTGAGTTCCCTGTCACTTTTTACAGTCATGAACCTAACCGCGAGCTGCGGCTGTGCCAGTACACCGATCCCCACGCCGAGAACAATTGTTGAAACAAGCTGCCACCAGAAGACCGATCCTGTCGCCGGCATAGTTGTCCATCCTTCATGCCCTGTTTTGCCCCAGACCTTTACAGCTTCAGGTGCAATATTTGTAAGAGCCTGATGAGAATCAATAACACCGCCCAGCATCCAGTATGTAGCAACAAGAAGAATGATCATACTTATAAACATAACAACACCCTGAAACGCGTCGGTATACAAAACTCCTTTCAGCCCTCCCATAATTACATATACAGCAACTATAGCTACGAAAAAAAAGAGAGCGGCCTCGTAGGATATGCTCAGCGTCTGGGCGATAAACTGCGCGCCACCGATTATTACGCTACCCGCATAAAGCGGCATTGCTATAAAAATCATGAGACCCGATGCTCCCTGCAGAAGTTTTGAATTATATCTTTTACCTATAAGTTCAGGAAATGTATAAGCATCAAGATTATGCCCCATCTTGCGGGTTCTCTTTCCGAAGACTACGAAAGCTATAAAGATACCCACTGCAATATTAAGAAAGGTCAGCCATAGGACACCCATTCCGAATACAGCCGCAGCACCGCCGAAACCGATGATTGCTGAAGTACTTATAAAAGTTGAACCGTATGAAACAGCCATAACAAAGGGATGTGTTTTTCTACCTGCAAGGAGAAAGTCTGATGCATCTTTGGTATGCCTCCAGCCGAGATACCCGAAGAAAGCTGTTATTATGAGGTATATGAGTGTAACTATTGTAATAAGCAGGATATTCATATTCAGTTCTTCTCCTCATTCTCGGGGTCACTCTTTTCCCACTCAATCTCTTCAATTACTTCTCTGTCAACATCCGCATCCGCAGGTGTATTCCAGTTTTTTATGCCGTAAACAACGCACCCTATTCCGGCAAAGATCGACATTATGTAGGCCAGAAATACTCCAACCCCTTCCAATCCAAGCATCGCTTTACTCCTTTAATTTTTATTACATTAAACAGTGCGGCAGGGATAGCCTCATGAGCTATCTTTCAACAAACAATACGACTATTTAGTCGGCGACTATACAGTCAACAAGGTGTAAATGTCAAGAAAAAAAGAGATTAATTCAGATATAGGGAGGAGCTCAGTGACAGTCCTGCGCATAAGCTTTGTTGAACAAAACCACCTGAGGTGGTGCCCTTTATATAATTTGATAATAATCATATCTTCTTCTATAATATTGTAAAGCACAAATTACAGGAGGAGTAACTATGACAGGAATTAGACAATTCACACGACGCGAGATGCGCGAGGTAATGCAGATACGGGGCTTTAGTGAGGTAACAGTTTCCACTTACATAAACCACATAAGGAACCTTGCGGAGTACTTTAACAGGCCGCCCCATACACTGCAGCCTGAGCATATCCATGAATACCAGGTTTTTCTTGTTCAGGAGAAGCAGGTATCATGGTCATTCTTTAACCAGGCAGTGTGTGCTATGAGGTTTTTTTTAACCATGTAGTACAGAATGACTGGGCAGTAAAAGACATCCCTTATCAAAAGAAGCACAAAACACTCCCGCAGGTTCTTTCACAGGAAGAAGTCAAAGCCTTTCTCTCGTTAATTGAAGACCCGAAATATCTGGCAATAGCATCCACCCTCTACGGCAGCGGACTCCGTCTTTCTGAGTGCCTGAATCTTAAAATTGAAGACCTCGATTCATCGAACCTGGTGATAACAGTCCGTGACGGGAAAGGGAAGAAAGACCGCGTGACAATAATGTCGAAGAAACAGCTTGTCACGCTCAGGGCTTATTACGCAAAGGCACGCGTCAAGCCTGTAACATATCTCTTCCCGAAGAAGAATGACAACTTCAGCCCATTCTCGAAAAGGCAGACTCAATCCTTTATACACAACGCGGGACTGAAAGCCGGAATTTCAAAAAGTGTAACTCCCCATATTTTACGCCATTCATTTGCCACGCATCTTCTGGAGTCGGGGGTAAACCTTCGAAAGATACAGGTGATATTAGGACACAGGTCTCTTCAGACTACAGCAGTTTACACACATCTTACAAAGGATTTCCTGAGTGAAGTAAAAAGCCCTCTTGATATTTTAGGGGGGCATGATGAAAAATAAAATACTCGGAATAATAGAAAGAAATTACTACAGACTTGAAAATCTTTCCAGTTACGAAAAGTCGGTGTTTGATAAAATATTAAACTGCCGTACAGAACCTGTACCACACCTGTTTACCTGCTGTGACAGATGCTATTCAGTTCATCCGGTGTATAAATCGTGCAAAGACAGGATGTGCCCCGTATGCAACGGCTCCGCATCGATTAAGTGGACAGCAAAGCGCGAGGCGGAACTTTTAAGTACAGGGTACTTTCTTCTCACATATACAATCCCTTCTCAGCTCAGATCATTATTCCTTGCAAATAAAAATCTATGCTATAACCTTCTGTTTAAGTCGGCTTCT
>DINC01000344.1:23009-23289 GCA_002425885.1 Spirochaetia bacterium UBA5550
CCGGTTTCTTTGCAATGCTTCATACCTGGGACCAGAGGATGATGTATCACCCACATATACATATAGTTGTCCCTGCCGGATGTCTGAGTGTTGACTGTACTGAGTGGATATCCTCCAGCCCGTCATTTTTTCTCCCTGTGGAAAAGATCTCTGCCGATTTCCGGGAAAAACTTTTATTCTGCCTGAGTAAAGAACTTAAAAAAGGATCTCTGAATATCCCTAATGATATTGATGATGCAGAAAAACTTTTTGAGAAATTAAATTCTATACCATGGGTAGT
>DINC01000324.1 GCA_002425885.1 Spirochaetia bacterium UBA5550
AAGAATCTTGTAAATGGAGTAATTTATGTCACAAAACAATAGTGCGAAATACAGGATTGAAGTATCCTATATAAATGATGATCCACGTGGCGATGCTGTAAAAGAGAAATTCAGCTCTCTGGGTTTTTCAATAGATCAGGTCAGTATTACTGATAATTACCTTGTTAATATCGATTTTAACGAAAGCGAGATCCGTTCTGCAGCGTTGCTTCTTGTACAGCCTGTTACTCAGGAGTTCAGAATTAACACTCCTTATATTCCGGATTATAATTTCAATTACTGTATTGAAATAGGTTTTCTCCCCGGAGTTACTGATAATGTATCTCATACAGTGAGGGAATCTTTCGAGGATCTTTTTAAGAGGGAGTTCGACAGCGAGAAGTCTGTTTTTTACACGACCTCCTGTTTTTTTAAGGGTAATATTTCAGAAGATGAAGCGCAGAATATAGGGAAGGAACTTTACAATCCCCTGATTCAGAGAATTAAAATTTATTCTGCTGACGAATACAGAAAAAATAACGGAATGGGGCATGAAATACCGGTTGTCCATATTTCTGAAAAACCTGATGCGGATATGGTCAACCTGAGTGTTCCGGATGACGAACTTCAGAAGATCGGAAAAGAGGGGATCGCTGATAACGATGGTACAAGGAGGGGCCCTCTTGCTCTTGATATGGCATCCATGCATGTTATCAAAGATTACTTTATCAATAAAGAAACAAGAAATCCCACCGATATAGAACTTGAATCCATTGCACAGACCTGGAGTGAACACTGCAAACATACAATTTTTGCGGCTGCAATTGATGATGATACTCCCGGCGGAATCTATAAAACTTATATCAGGGAAGCCACTGTGAGAATCCGCAGAGAGAAAGGTGACCGTGATTTCTGTGAATCTGTTTTTACTGATAATTCAGGGGGCATCACATTCGATGATAACTGGATAATCTCAGATAAAGTTGAAACGCATAACAGCCCCAGTGCCCTTGATCCCTTTGGCGGCGCAATAACCGGAATCGTAGGGGTAAACAGAGACTCCATAGGATTCGGAATGGGAGCAAAACCTGTTGCAAACAGGTTCGGTTTCTGTTTTGCCAATCCTGAAGATGAATCCCCTCTGTATAAAAATAAATCTGAGGACTCAAAACTTCTCTCTCCAAGAAGGATCATGGAGGGAGTCGTGCATGGTGTAAACGCAGGGGGGAACACCTCCGGAATTCCGACTCCACAGGGATTCATCTATTTTGATGAGAGATATAAAGGTAAGCCTCTTGTTTTTGTCGGCACCATCGGGCTCATGCCGAAAACCACTGCAGGACGTTCCTCTGTATCAAAGAAAGCGATGCCCGGCGACCTTGTAGTTGTTGCAGGAGGAAGAGTGGGGCGTGACGGAATACATGGAGCTACATTCTCCTCCGAAGCCCTGACTTCAGGGAGCCCTGCCACTGCTGTGCAGATTGGTGATCCTATAACGCAGAAAAAACTTTCTGATGCAATAGTAAAGGAAGCCCGGGACATGGGGCTGTACAATTCCATAACAGATAATGGCGCAGGGGGGATATCCTGTTCTGTAGCTGAGATGGCAAGGGAGAGCGGAGGTTTCACAGTTGAACTTGAGAAAGTCCCGCTCAAGTATCCCGGCCTTTCACCGTGGCAGATATGGGTCAGTGAATCACAGGAGAGGATGACTTTCTCTGTGCCAGAAAAAAATATAGATGGATTTATCTCTCTCCTTAAAAAGCGCGGAGTTGAAGCAGCGGTAATCGGCAGGTTCGACGACAGCGGGAGAGGTGTTGTTACATATAACGGAAAAACAATTTTTGACCTCGAACTTGATTTTCTTCATGACGGCCTTCCAAAAAAGCAGCTGATGACTGAAAAGATCGACTCAGACGAGGGCTTTATTGCCTTCAGAGAACCGGAGGATCACACTGAGGTTTTTCATAAAATGCTCTCCAGGCTTAACCTCTGCAGCTTCGAATTTATATCAACACAGTACGATCATGAGGTGCAGGGGAGTTCAGTGACCAAACCTCTACAGGGTAAAGGGAAGGTTAACTCAAATGTCTCTGTTATACGGCCGTTACTCAATTCAAATAAAGGAGTTGTACTGTCACAGGGACTCTACCCCTCCTACAGTGATATTGATACATACTGGATGGCCGCATGTTCGATTGACACGGCTGTCCGTAACGCAATATCAGCAGGCGCTTCACTTGACCACCTTGCGATACTCGATAACTTCTGCTGGTGTGATTCAAATAATCCGAAAAGATTATGGCAGCTTAAAAATGCCGCTAAAGGGTGTTACGATTTTGCGGTTGCTTACGGTACTCCTTTCATCTCGGGGAAGGACAGCATGTTCAATGACTTCCGGGGTTATGATGAAAATTTTGAAGAGGTGGAAATATCTATACCTCCCACACTCCTCATATCATCAATCGGTGTAATGCAGGATATAAGTAAGGCTCAGACCATTGACTTCAAATTTCCCGGAGACATTATTTATCTTGTGGGGTGCACTGCGGAAGAGACAGGTGGAAGTGAATACAATGCCCTGATGGGTGAGCGTGAAAAGGGCAGGAAGTATACAGGAAGGAATATTCCGGTTGTTGATGCAGTTCTTTTCAAAAAGCTGTATTATGCAATGGAAAAAGCGATTAATAAAGAGCTTGTTGCATCCTGTATCAGTGTTGAACGGGGCGGGCTCGGAATAGCTGCTGCGAAGTCGGGCCTTGCAGGTATGTACGGTTTTGAGCTGAATCTTTGTGAAATTAAAGAACGTGAAGTTCTGAGAAATGATATAGTACTCTACTCCGAATCTCAGGGAAGATTTGTTGTTTCGGTTAACCCGGCTTTGCAGAGTGAATTTGAAGAATGCTTCAGGGAACTCCCTCTGACAAAGATTGGCCGTGTAAGAGATGATCAGAAAATTATTGTATCAGGGACTGATTCAAAGAGAATTATAAATACTGATCTTACTGAGATGAATTACTTCTACAGAAAAACGTTAAAAAAATACTGAGGTAAAGTGATGGCGAAGCCGCAAACACTGGTTCTTACCGGCTACGGGATTAACTGCGAAGAGGAGACAGCTTTCGCTTTTAAAATGTCCGGTTCAGGAACAGATATTATACATATAAATGATCTTATCGAAAACAGAAAACTTCTTGATGAATATCAGATACTGGTTTTCCCCGGAGGATTTTCCTATGGAGATGATACAGGGAGCGGAAAAGCTCTTGCTAACAGGATAAAAAACAATCTCCTTGATGAAATAAAAAAATTTATTGAGAGAGACACTCTCATGCTTGGTATCTGCAACGGTTTTCAGGTGCTCACAAACCTTGGTGTAGTACCCGCCCTTAACGGATTTACCGGCAATGCTGAAGTATCTCTTGAGCATAACCAGTCTTTCAGATATCAGTGCAGATGGATAGATGTTGCGGTTAATACAAAATCCCCTTCGGTTTTTACAAGCGGTATTGAGAAAATGCATATACCTGTGGCTCACGGTGAAGGTAATTTTTATGCTCCTGCCGGTATACTTGAACAGATTGAATCAAACAACCTTGCTGTTATGAAATATATTAAGCCGGAAGGCGCTGCTGCATCACAGGAGTTCCCGTATAATCCCAATGGAGCAGTTAACGACATAGCATCAATATGCAGCAGTAACGGCCGTATCATGGGCATGATGCCTCACCCGGAGAGGGGTATGTTTTTTACGCAGAGAAATGACTGGACATATCTTAAAGAGAAGTATAAACGTGAAGGTGGAGCTATTCCTGAGTTCAGCGATGGAATTAAAATTTTTGAAAATGCAGTTAACTACTTTAAATAAAGTTGAAGCGGGTATTTATGTTAAAAAAAATTTCAGCCGCATTATTTCTTCTTACGATTGTGATATTTGCAGGATCATGTTCAAGGTGGTATGTTAATTCTTTAAGTTCAAAGAAAATAGCTGAGATAAAAAGCGGAGAGGGCCCGGGTCAGGTCCAGATAATAAGAGATGAATATACTCTAAGCGAACTCTCATTCAGACTTGAAATATATGATGATAAAATTATTGCCGCAGACAACAGTCTTAAGAGATTACAGGTGCTTGACAGCAACGGTACTCCTGAACTGATTATAGGCTCAGTGGCAAATATTGATAAAACCAGGTATAAAACTTTTAATTTTAATTTTGGTTCAATCGGAACTTTTACCCGTGATGATGATGAAAACCTCTATGTGCAGAACAGGCTTGAAACCGGGAGCGCTAAGTCTGACAGCGAAGGGGGGAATTTTACACCATCATATATTCTTGTGTTTAATGCAAATGGTGAACTTGTTTATACAATGGGTAAAACCGGAACCCCGGAATTTCCATTTTTTTATATAGAGAAACTTTTTGTTGATTCCGAAGACAGACTTTTTGTGATTTCCCGCACATTCAACTCCTGGGAGATTTTCAGGTTCAATAAAAGGAAAAGAGAAAAATATATAGATTTTTCC
>DINC01000325.1 GCA_002425885.1 Spirochaetia bacterium UBA5550
TCAGAATAGAATTAAGGAAAAATTAAGTTTGCGATGAAATAATTGTATTGATCCTTTTGCTTTTAGTTTCGAATTTAAAATATCATTGAAGAGTTAAGTTTGCATGGGGAAAACACAGACCAGTTTATGAGGAAGAAAACAGATAAGAATTTTATTCTCCGGATAGTGGTCTCTATTCTGATTATTATAATTGTTCCTGCCATATTTAATAATGACAGGCTGAATGCCCTGACAGAAACAGATAGAGTTAATACCGGTGATAAGACTCCGGTTAAAAATGAAAAAAATTCCCCGGATGAAAAGGGGGATACTCCCGCAGTTGTAACTGAGATCACTCCGGCAGTAACTGAAAAGAGTAAAACCGGACTAGAAATTGAAAACAGTACCACAACTGACATCGGAACTCCTGCCATCAATTCTGCTGCTGATAAAGCAGAAAAATCCCGGATTGAAAAAGAGCAGATTTATATAAAGGCAGAAGAACTTTTCGAACACCCTGAGATTATTTTAAACGCATATAAAGAAGCATACCCCGGTTTAATAACTGATATAACCAGGAAGGAGAATGACTGGACTGTAAAATTTGCAAATGGAAATATTTATTACTGGGCGGACGGTAAAATACTTCCTGAATCAGTATTGCCTGAATCTGACAAGTATATAAGATATTCAATATATCCGTATAATATGAATGGGAGATGTCCTGAATTATATACAGAAGAACAAATCAGAAAGTTTCGTGTAATAAAAAAGCCTGATAAGAAGAAGAAATTTATACCGGGCGAAGAAGGGAGTNNTTTGCAATAACAACAAAGAAGAGTGCAATAAAGAATCTTTCTGAAGTAAAACTATCCGGCCATTATATACAAGTGCATCGAAGTGTTGCTGAAAAAATTAAATCTATTGATTCAAAGATTAGCAGCCTGGCAAAGACAGACCCGGAAGTCCGTAGTTTTGTAAAAACTATAGGCAGCGTACAGTCTTTCAACTGGCGCAAAGTTGCAGGGACCAACCGGAAGAGCAATCACTCCTACGGAATTGCCATAGATATACTGCCGAAAAAATACCGTAAAAAAACAATCTACTGGTCATGGGAACAGGAGAAGAATAAGGACTGGATGCTCCTTCCTCAAAGCAGTCTCTGGACACCGCCTGATGCGGTAGTGAAAATTTTTCTCGCAGAGGGATTTATATGGGGCGGCCATTGGGATAAATATGATACAATGCACTTCGAATATCGGCCGGAGCTGATCTTTCTCTCTAAAAGTATAAAGTTCAATTAATGCTCTCTGTGTGTTATCTGTAATTTATTTAAAGATATAAACCTGATACAAAAATAATACCTGAATTTTGTAATGAAAAAAGAAATACTATGCGGAAGATAATTGCTGACTCATCATCACTGATTTTACTTTATAAGTGCGGTGCTGCCGGACTTTTTATTAATGGCTGCTGCTGTATTGTTCCTGAAGCTGTCAGAGATGAACTGACAGCGGAGGGATATAAAGGTTCAGATTTTTTTAAGCAATACATTGAAAATAAGGCGCTCACAGTTAAAACATATTCATGCGATGATGATCATGGTAAAAAACTGCACAAGGGGGAGAGCGGAGTAATCTCTCTTTATAAAGATGGTGCAGGGGAATATGTATTAATTGATGACGGATATGGCGCAGCATACTGCAGGGATAATAGAATCCCTTATATCAATGCTCTTCTGGCAGTGAAAATACTGCTGTTTGGCGGGATAATAGATCATGAAAAATATAAAGCAATAACTGAGTGGCTGCAAAGTAACGGCAGGTATTCGACCACTGTCATTGAATGGGCGGAAAATGCAGGTTATGAGGAGCTTAAGGCATTTTTACTGTAACAGAGCTTTTAATGCTTCTCCCCGTAAGCGAGGAATACATTAAACGCTATACTCTCTCCGGCTGCTGAGTCAAACAGTACTGTGTCATTGAGCACTTCAATTGAAATTTCCTTCAGTCCCGCTTTTACGAACCATTCATAGAGATCAGGCATATTAAATCCGGGCCAGTTGTGATTCTGCAGTTTCTGAAAATCTTCATACCTGTGTTCTGCAAGATCTGTAATTGCCAGTTTACCGCCGGGCTTCAGTATCCTCACCATCTCTTCGATTAAAATAACCGGCTCCACAAGGTTGTGGAGATGCATGTTTGAGAAAACATAATCAATGGTGTTATCAGCAATATCAATTTTATTTTCAGTAGTTTTAACAATCTCCACCTCTCTGAAATGGCCGAATCTCTGTTTCAGGAGTTCAAGCATCTCCGGAGATGATTCCGCAATAACTACATTAAGCCCGGCGTTAAGCAGCCCCTCTGTCATGAATCCTGTACCTGCGCCAATATCGGCAGCAGTTTTCCCGGACTCGGTTTTAACCTTTATAACAGCTTCATCCCGGACTTTTTCAGAGAATAAATTTTCCATTACAAATCTCCATTAATTTCAATAATTCAAATTATGATTCAACTTTTTGTCAATGTTAAATGATTTTTCAGTAATGTCATTAGTGCTTTTTATTGCCGGGGGGTATAAAAACCGGAAAATTTTTAGTGTTACACGGGGATATAATTATTATTTTTATTTGCAGGCAACAGGAGAAGGGGGCATTACGGTTAATAAATAAGTTTTAGGCTTGATGAAAAATTTGTCTCTCCAATTATCTGTTATTAATCATCTGTAATTCAGGGTGTAAAGAGGATGCAATGAAAGTCAGGGATTTTTTGTGCAGCAGCAGGATACATTTTTTTAAGATTAATGACACTGTTAAAGAAGCATGCTCCGTTTTCAACGACCTCAAGATAGATGCATCGGTTGTTGTGGATGACAACGATACATTGGTGGGGCTCTTTACCAAGAACCATGTTTTTAAAGCAGTTAAGAACGGGACGTCTTTTGATACTCCTATCGGTGAGCTGATGACAAGAAATGTAATGTCCGGACACCCTGATGATAATGTTGAGGACAGATTCTACTTTAAGCACGGGTATCTCCCGGTTGTGGAAAACGGTAAAGCTGTGGGTGTAATTTCAATCCCCGACTTTGTGAAGACCTATCACGATTCTTATAAAGTGGCGCGGAATTTTGTGGATGCCATTGTCAATTCCTCCAGCAATCTACTGATTTCAATCGGGCAGGATGGACGAATAATCCTTGTAAACAAAGTTGCACAGGAACGGCTTGAAATGTCTGAATCTTCATTGATAGGGAAATACTATTCAGAGGTTTTTCCGGATCTTAGTCTTAAGGATGTAATGAAGAGCGGAATAATCCCACCTGTGCAGAAAGTGATGATTAAAGAGAGGCCTTATATTAATTCCAGATATCCTGTATGGCTTGAGGGAAAAATTATAGGAGCTGTATCTGCATTTCAGGATGTGGAAGCGCTTGAACTTATTATTAACGAACTTGGAACTGTGAAGGAACTTAACAGGGACCTGGACGCTATTATTGAATCATCCTCTGACGGGATTTTTGTATGCGATGGCAATGCAAATGTTCTGAGAATAAACAAAGCTTATGAAAATATCTCCGAACTCAACACAGCCGGTTTTTATGGGCGGAATATGAGGGATCTCGTTGCGGACGGCACATATTCAAAATCAGTAACCCTCCTTGTTCTTGAAAAGAGAGACACAGTCAGCATAATTCAGAAAACAAGCAGCGGGAAATCCCTCCTTGCGACAGGTAAGCCCGTATTTGATGATAAGGGAAAAATATTCAGAGTTGTGACAAGCGTCCGTGATATCACTGATCTCCACAGAATACAGCAGACTCTTGAGGAAACACAGAAGATGACTGAGGAGTACAGAAAGGAGCTGGACTCTCTGAGAATAAAATCCGTTAAGAATATTGATGGAATGATCATAGGCTCAGAGAAGATGAATGCTTTGGTAGATATGGCTATAAGGCTTGCGAAGGTTGATTCAACAATAATGATCACAGGTGAATCCGGCACAGGGAAGGATCTTGTGGCCGGGATAATTCACAAATACAGCCAGAGGGAGACAAAGCCCTTTATCAAGGTGAACTGCGGGGCGATACCGGCCAATCTCCTTGAGTCAGAGCTGTTCGGTTACGAGGACGGCGCTTTTACAGGAGCACGCAAAGGGGGTAAGCCGGGCTACTTTGAGATGGCGGATAAGGGCACTCTTTTTCTTGATGAAATAGGGGAGCTTCCTTATGAACTTCAGGCAAAAATGCTTCGTGTGCTTCAGCACAAGGAGTTCAACCGTGTTGGCGGGAAGAAATTCATGCAGGTTGATGTGAGGATATTAGCTGCAACAAACAGGGACCTTCTGGAGATGGTTAATGAGAAGTTGTTCAGGGAGGATCTCTATTACAGGCTCAATGTTGTTCCTCTGCTTATTCCCTCTCTCCGCGAAAGGAAAGAAGATATACCTTTTATTACAGCTTATTATCTTAAACTCTTTAATGACAGTTATGATATGACAAAAAGATTTTCTTCCGAGGTTATGGATGCTTTTGAAAAGTATTCATGGCCGGGAAATATAAGAGAGCTTCGTAATCTCGTTGAAAGGCTTGTGGTTATGTGTCCTGATAATGTTATTACACCTGCTGATTTACCTTCTAATATCTGCACAGAGGCCAGATGCGAGGATTCAGTTTCCGGCATCGGCATCAGGGTGACTGAGGTTATGCCTCTGAAAGATGCGATTGAAAATGTGGAGAAGCAGCTTATTGCAAAGGCTTATGAAAAGTTTGCTTCAACAAGGGAGATGGCTAAACATCTTAAGATCAGTGCCCCCACAATCGTCAGGCGTGCGGCGAAATACGGTATCACGAAAAACGGGCTGTTTCATAAGTGAAACGTCGTTTCATTTATAAAATTCTGTTTCAATTTTGAAACCAAAAAATTAGGGCCAATTAATATATACATTTTATTAATATATTTATAAAATCATTTAGTTTTATTCTTCAATTAGAGTTTTATTTTTTTATTCATCTTAATAAAAGATACTCTTCATTTCACTCCGGATAATTCCTTCGTTGTCTTGTTTCATTTGTGAAACAAGACCCTTTCTAATAATTTAAAAAAGATAAAATTTCGTATTTTTGATTAAAAAAACAGATTAAACAA
>DINC01000209.1:0-5018 GCA_002425885.1 Spirochaetia bacterium UBA5550
GGAATTATCAATCGATTTAATAAATACAGCGGTTTCGGATATATCCATAATATACCCGACGTAACAGTTTGTTTTATAGATATCCTGGTTCCCTGCAATTTTGAGCCACTTCAAAGTGCCGTCATAAAGTTTTATTCTGAAAACAGCAAGGCCGGATTTTCGCTCTCTGATACACCTGAGGAATTTATCGAATATATGCCTGTCCTCATCGAGAATTATGCTGTGTGCGTAGTCCGGGTTTTTAATTATCAGAGTTGAGTTTTCCCCCAGGCCCGGTAGGGCATATTTATTAAGGTATTCAATCCTGTTTTTTACAACATCAATGGACCAGAAGAGTGCAGGTATTGCATTGATATATGCGTAGAGATCTTCAAACGATATATTTTTAATGTTCTGCGGATTTTTTTCTGAATCAAAATGCTTTTCCATGATGGACAGATAATTCAGTATATGCCGCTGTACAAGTAAAAAATCGAAAAGTGACGCAGTTTTATCTGCAAAAAATATTAAACAGCCTGGAATTGAATGTAATACTTTTTTTATGTCTCCTGCTTCAGTAAAACCGCGATTCTGCCGATACATTATATACGATTTAAATAATTGTCACTTCGGAGAGTTGACCGGAGTTCGAAACGACAGTGATTGTTTTAGCGGAGGCTAATATGTTAAACTCTGAAAAAGCAGCAAACAGATGGAAAACCGAGCAGATTTTCTATTTCAGGGAATATATCAAAACATTTAAACCTGGCAGTGCTGAATATAAGAGAATTGACCATGATATAAGGGAACTTGAAAAACATAACTGATTCTATTCCCGGATGGCTCTTATGATTATCTCCTCTCATAACCGGAAACATTTGACATGCCGGTGATACTCATATAAAAAAGAGTTGAATTATCTTTTTTCGAAAGTGAAAATTTTATGATTAATTCAGATTGAGGACAGAGATGAACGAAAGACCCTCCTGGGACAGCTACTTCATGAAAATCGCGGAAGACGTTGCAACAAGATCCACCTGCCTTAGAAGAAGCGTCGGCGCTGTAATAGTTAAAGATAAACGTATACTGACCACAGGATATAACGGCGCCCCTACAGGAATTGAACACTGTACCAGGGAAACATGCCTCAGAATAAAATTCAATGTCCCCAGCGGAGAGAGACATGAACTCTGCCGCGGACTGCACGCCGAACAGAACGCTATTATACAGGCGGCCTATCATGGAGTTTCAGTACTGGGAGCGCGGATTTATGTTACACATCAGCCATGCTCTATATGCACCAAAATGCTGATTAACAGCGGAATCGACACATTCATCTACAGGCAGCCCTACTCCGATCCGCTGGCGGATGAAATTTCCTCCGCTGCAGGCATTAAACGGATAATTCTGGACTAAAACAATGAAAAGAACAGGAATAATTCTTTCTGCTTTTATGATGCTTTTTGTTTTTTTTAATTCAGCAGGTTTATGCACAGAGGATGAACTTTTTCTGAAAGCGCAGAAGTACTTCTTCCAGAAAAAGTTTGAAATGGCGGAGCTCCTTCTGCAGGAGGTTATCAAAGCCAATCCTGAAAATGCCCTTGCATATTCATATCTTGGTGATATTTTACTCAGGAAACAGCTTTATGATGGGGCACTGAACCTTTACAGAAAATCTCTGGATCTTGATGCGGGGAACGCTGAAAATTATTTCAGGATCGGCCAGATATACTACTTCAAAAAGTCGGGGCCCGATTCCATTGACAACTACAATAAAGCTCTGACTCTGGACAGCAAACTGAAGATTGTGTACTACCATATAGGCTTGTCCTACCTTATGCTTATGCGGGACAAAGAGAAGACTATAGAGAACTGGGAGACCTTTCTGAAAGAGGTCCCGGAGGACCCGCAATACGAAAGCATCAAACGCGTCATAGCTCTTCTGCGTGATCCCAACTTCAAAATACCACCTGCTGACAGCGAGATTTCAATTGAAGAAGCTCTGCTGCTTGGAGGAGCTACTCTCAACACGCAGGAGAGGGAAACCGAAAGTAAAAAAGCTGACCATGAATCTAAAAAATCAAAAAAGACCATGGAAGATATATATATTGATGATGATCTATAAAGAGTGAGGTTATATGTACTACTACAACGACAACAGAACTAAAATCGCAGCTGTGACCGCAGGAGCAGTGCTTGTCGCCGGGCTTATCTGGTTCTTCGCTTTCCATAAATCTAATCCCGCTGACGAGATTTCAGACCTCAGACTGAAACAGATCTCTTTATATGAAGAGCTGCTTGCGACAGACCAGGGGAACATTGATATAATGCTGAAGATTGCTGACCTTTACAAATCTTTCGGCGACTTCGATAAGGCTATCGATTACTATAAAAAAATACTGAAAATCGACCCCAACAATTACGACGCACTTAACGGCCTTGGCCATGCGTATGCCTTAAAAGGTGATTATGATAATGCAATCAAGGTGTTTGAACTGGCGAAGAAGAACAAGCCTCTCTACCCTTCCGCGTATAATAAGCTGGGAAATGTGTATGACAACAGAGAGGACATTGATAAAGCACTGCGTGAGTATAAACAGGCGCAGAAAGTAGCTCCCCGCGATCAGGAGAGCTATAAAAACATGGCCAACCAGAAGCTCAAAAAAGGTGATGTTAAAAGCGCGGTTGATATTATTGAGGAGGGTATCAAAAACAACCCCGGAGACGGTGAAGGCTACTACAACCTGGGGAATGTTTATCTTAAAAACGGCAGAAATTCTGATGCCAGGGAGAATTTCAAAAAAGCTATAAGCACCAATTCAAAAACCGGTAAATATTTTCGCGGTCTTGGCGATAGCGAGCTTAAACTCGGCAACACCGATAATGCAATTTCAGCATATAAAAAAGCCCTTGCTCTTGATCCGTCTGACTGGGAATCGGCTGCGCGGCTCGGAGATATTTACGCGAGTAAAGGTGACTATGCCACTGCCGTGGAATATTACAAAAAGGCGCTGCAGTACAACAGTAAAGATGACGGCCTCCGTACCAGGTACGCTTCTGCCGTGGGAGAGCTTGATAAAGAACAAAAGAAACGCGAAGCCGCTGTTGCTGTTAAAACTGATACAGATGCAGCAAAAACTGATATTGTAAAACAGGACCCTGTTGCTGATACGGCCCTCGACGATCCGGGTTCAACAAAAAAAACCCCTTCTAACAATGTATCACAGGATGCGCAGAAATGGCGTGAGATTGGCGACAGCCACAGAAATAAAAAGGAATATGATGACGCAGTAAAAGCATACAGAAAAGCTACCGAGCTTGATAAAAATGATGACTATTCACACTATTGGATGGGACGTCTTTATTACCACAACAAGATGTATCCGGAAGCTATGACTGCTTTCAGGAATTCTGTCGCAGTAAATCCGAAAAACCCTGACGCGCACTACAGGATAGGACTCATGCAGTATATGGATAATAAATATAAGGAATCGGTTCAGTCATTCAACAAAGCAATCACTGACGATCCTCAGCACGCGAAGGCTTATTACGCCCGTGGTTTATCCTATCTGAAGCTTAATGACAAAGGTGGAGCTGTAAGCGACTTTAAAAAAGCAACTACTATCGACCCGAAGATGGACAGGGCATACTTCAACATGGGGAACCTGCACCTTGAGTCAAAGAACTACAGTGAGGCGCTTAAGAACTTCTCTAAAGACCTGGAACTGCGCCCTGATAATCCCGAGACAAACTTCAAACTTGGTGAAACATACCATGAGATGAAGAACTACAGCAACGCTGCAAATTTCTACCAGAAAGCTATTCAGCATGACCCGCAGCACTACCAGGCATATTTCAACTTAGGTCTTATAAACCAGGCAAAGAAAAACTATTCTGAGTCTATCCCTCTGTTTGAAAAATCCGCCCAGCTTAAAGGGGGGGACGCAGCATCATTTTATGAAATTGGACAGGCTAACGAAGGCCTGAATAACGCTATAAAGGCCATCGAAAGCTATGAAAAAGCTATTGAGGCAAACCCGCAATACACTAAAGCTTATATAAATCTCGGAAGGCTCTATACAGAAAAAAAACTTCACGAAAAAGCTGTTTCAGTACTCAAGCGCGGAGTTGATTCATCACCCAGGTCACATGACGCACACTATAACCTCGCAAATGCCTATCGTGAAATGAAAATTTATGATAAAGCTATTGAGGAGTATAACACCGCGGCAGAGCTTAACCCGATTGACTATAAAACATATTTTGACTTAGGGATAGCCTACAGGGATCAGTCAAATTATGAAAAAGCAGTAAGCTCTCTTGAAAAATCTCTTCAGATAAAAAAAGACAACATTGATGCGCATGAAGAACTGGGTATGATCTATTACAGAAATATAAAGAACAACCAGAAAGCTTCGTTCCATTTTGAAAGGGTACTTGAAATTAATCCTAATCACAGGGATGCTGACAAAATCAGATCAATTCTAAACGTGATAAAGGGTAATTAAATGAGACTCCTTTTTTCAGTATTAATTTCTGCCGCAGTTCTTTTTATGCAGGGTTGCGGCACAACTCAGCTCCCTGAACCTTATGCTTCCGATTTCTCCACATCGGGCCCTCTGGGAGAAGACTGCTTCCAGGTGGTAATCAAAATGGAGCCGGATAAAGATGCTTCAAGCATGTATGAAAAGAGACAGAGTGCGTACATTAAAGCCAAAAAGAACATCCGTGATGAGGCTGAAAAACAGATTATTGCATACTCTCTTTTATCCCGCGATGCCAAAGAGGCAGTATCTGAATCTGATGCCGCAGCGATAAAAAAAAGAGCCGCAGCGTATGCAGACTCCGGAAAACTGGAACATGAATTTTATCTTATTGATGATTCAGTAGTTCTTATCTATAGAATTTACANNACAAAAAAAATATTAAAAATGAATTTTTAGCTAAATAATCATAACTGCATCTCAATTTACTGCGCAGTGCTCCGATAATTATATTATAGCAGATTACGATTGATTTGGAACATCAAATTGCCATTT
>DINC01000209.1:5055-5427 GCA_002425885.1 Spirochaetia bacterium UBA5550
CTCACATACGTTCGAAATGACTTTGCCCTGATAATTTCGTAAACCGCTATAGCGCCGTTTTTAATTACAAACTCCGGAGCTTTTTTATGAAAAGTAACAGATTATTTATTAATATAGTTTCAATATGTTTTTTTATTTCAGCGCTATTAACAGTTCAGTTCTGCATGAAAAAACAGACTGTTGAAGATACTAAACTCCCGTCAGTAATTGAACAGAAAGATCTTTCTGAATCATATAAAAAAACTGGATGGATAGACGATTCCAGATACAGGGCTGTGGTATTTATTTTAACTCTGGAGGAATGCAGGAGCAGTTCTGCCGTTGAAATTGAAGAGAGGGTCAAATTTGAGGCATTCAAACAGCTTCAGAAAG
>DINC01000210.1:0-4379 GCA_002425885.1 Spirochaetia bacterium UBA5550
AGAATTTCGCCATCAAGTCTTTTGGCAAAAGCATATTCATATTACCCGCACAGAACCTTCATTACATCTTCTTCTTTTGAATATTCCCCATTATCTGACTCTTCCATCAGTTTTCCAAAGGCATAATCTTCCATAGTTTCAAGAAGCTCTGCTTTGTCAGTCAGCATTTCCGCAAGGGTTTCTTTTACGGTTTCCCTGAGAAGATTTTTAAGTTCAGCTTTTGTCAGTGTTACAGTTTCCATTTCATTCTTCATTCTGGTTTAAAATAAATACAGATTAAGGGATTGTCAATACTGTTTATCTTCACTGGATGCGCTTAAAAACTCCGGCTGTTTAAAGATATACGTTTGTGCTGAGTTGATTCCGACAAGGATTACAACTCCTTGTTATAAACCGCTGAATACGCTCCATCTGGTCAACGTAAAATGTATCAGCTATTTTAATATTAAATTCAATTATTCATATAACTCTGATTCTTCTTGAAATTCTCCGCCTGCTCAAAAATCTCTACATACACTTCATCCCTTTCAACCGGCGGATAACCGAACTCATCAAGTAGCAGAATCAGACCAACTTTCAACGCAGACTTTATATCATCCCGTTTGTTCCAGTCCGGAAATTTGGCCTGCTCTTCAACCAGAACTTTCACAGCTTTAGATAGTTCGATCATTTTATCTTCAGGATATGTGAAGTCATATTTAATGCAGAGAGCCATCAATATATCGTAAAAGGCTTTCTCTTCAAAATCGATGCCAAGCTCATCACCGGCAGAGAACTCCTTATGAACCTCCCATATAAGGTTGGTCAGCTGCTCTGCCATCTCTTCATAAACTTCACTTTTCAAAATATCATTTTCAGTTCTGTCGTTATACCTTTCCACAAGTGCCTGCATCTTTTTAGTGAAGTCTATACCCTTAACTTTATTTACCTTCTTTATTTCACCAATAACTTTCGCAAGGAGCATCTGAAGCAGTTTGATTTTAGTATTGGGGAGTTTAATCATATTAATCTTTGCAAGATAATCTTCATCAAAGAGGTCCTGTTCTGTTTCATTCTCAGCACCCAGCTTGAATATCTCCTGTACTCCGTCACTTTCAAGTGCCTCTTTTATCATCTCCCTTACCCGTGCATTCATCTGTTCAGTGTCAGGGGCATCCCCCTTTGTAAGCTTGAAAACAATTGAACGTACAGCCATGTAAAAATGAGTATAGTCCCGCTCGACCTGTTTTAAAAGCTCACTCCCTGCGCAGATATCGTAAGCTGCTTTAAGGCGTTTAACCATGTCCATGAAACGCCTTTCAGTCTCTTTTGTTTTCTGAACAAATTCCGCTGCCATATTCAGCGTATTCAACTGTTCAAGTGGTGTACCATTGAAATATTTTGAATTATCAAATTTATGGAAGAGCTTTGCCAGCAGGTCCAGATGATTTCTTACAACAATGAGCGATTCAGCAATCTCTTCCACATTGTGTTCATCACCTTTATTGTATTTAGCAAAGGCAAGGTTCATCTGCTTTTTAATACCAATATAGTCCACTACAAGGCCCTTATCTTTACCTTCAAACTTGCGGTTTACACGGGATATGGCCTGTATAAGGTTATGCTGTTTAATCGGTTTATCTATGTACATTGTGTCGAGGAATGGAACATCAAAACCGGTGAGCCACATATCAACGATTATTGCGATTTTAAAGTTGGATTTTTCATTCTTAAATTCTTTATCAAGCGTTTTGCGGTAATCGCTTGTGCCTAACATGTCATACAGTTCTTTTTCATCGTCCTTGTCCCTGGTCATAATCATCTTGATTCTTTCCATGGGTTTAATCTGCTTCTGTTCCTCTTCTATCAGGACTTCTCCATCAGCGCAGACCTTTACCTCTGCCCACTCAGGGCGCAGTTCAATGATATTCTTATATAAATCATAGGCTATCTGCCTGTTACTGCACACAAACATCGCCTTACCTTTTATTGAAGCACCCTCCGAGACTCTCTTTTCATAGTGATTTACAAAGTCCTCTGCCACCGCTTTAAGACGCTTGGGATCGCCTAATATGGCATCCATCTTTGCGGTTTCCTCTTTGCTCTGCTCTACCTGGTATTCGTTGGCACCTGCTTCAGCTGCCTCTTTATAGTACTGTTCGATCTTTTCAAGTTCGCTGTTGTTCAATGCTACTTTAGCAGCTCTACCCTCATAGACAATACGGACAGTGATCTCATCCCGTACAGATTCGGTCATTGTGTAGGCATCTACCACTTTTCCGAACACATCGAGTGTGGCATCTATTGGAGTGCCTGTAAAACCGACAAATGTGGCATTGGGCAGTGAATCATGGAGGTACTTGGCAAAGCCGTATGTCTTTGTAACGCCGTTTTTTGTTACCTTTACTTTCTGGTCAAGGTTCACCTGCGTACGGTGAGCTTCATCAGATATACAGATTATATTCCCCCTGTCGCTCAGTATCTCCAAATCCTCTGTGAACTTATGGATGGTGGTCAGAAACACTCCACCGCTTAAACGGCCGCGCAGGAGCTGTCTCAGGTGAGCACGGCTTTCAACACTTATTACATTGTTATCTCCGATAAACTTCTTTGCATTGGTAAACTGCTCGGACAGCTGATCATCCAGGTCGGTACGGTCTGTAATCATTACAATAGTGGGGCTTGAAAAGAATACGCTTTTCATCAGCAGGCGGTCAAGGAAGAGCATTGTAAAGCTTTTACCGCATCCGGTTGCGCCGAAGTATGTTCCCCCTTTACCGTCACCTTCAGGTTTCCGGGCTTTCTTTATTGTTTCGTATAATCTTTTAGCTGCATAGTATTGCGGATAGCGGCAGACTATTTTTTCATTCTTCTTTGAAGTGTCCGGTATATAGATAAAGTTTCTGATTATATCACGCAGGCGTATCCGGTTGAACATCCCCTGAATAAGGGTGTACATGCTGTCAATGCCGTCCACATCCTTTGCAAGGCCTGCCACCCTTCGCCATGCATAGTAATAATCGTAAGGAGCAAAAAATGAACCTGCCTTATTATTTACACCGTCGCTGATTACACAGAAGGTATTGTATTTAAATAGTTCAGGTATATCCCTGCGGTAACGGACTGTGAGCTGTTTGTATGCATCATGTATTGTGGCATCTTCGCGGACTGCGCTTTTAAATTCAAATACCACAACAGGGATTCCGTTAATATATACAATCCCGTCTGGTATACGTTTTTCATTTCCGTCGATTTCAAGCTGATTAACAAATTTATAAATATTCCTGTCCTTTAAATACTCCTCTTTCGGTTCGGCAACCATTACATCAATATCAGGGGCTGTGTACTGCGCTTCCAGGCCGGTATAATCTATAAGTTCTATATGAATATCTTTCTGAAAATGATCCTCCCTTTTAAGAATGAAACCTTCGGATAGCCAGCGCATAATGGTTTTATTGCTTTCGTATAAATCACTTGCAGGGAGTTTTTTAAGCTGAAGAACAATGGATTTGGCTTCGTTTTCTGTAAGCTGTTTGCTTTTATATTTGGTAAGGAGGTATTTAGTTAAATCTTCTTCTATCAGGACTGCATCGGGTGGCCGTTTAATAGTATCACCACGATGATGAGGGAAGCCCTCCTGTTCAAGGAGATCAATGAAAGCCTTTTCCAGTTTTTCTTCGGTGAATTTCATTTTTTTAACTTCCTCAATCGACTGTTATGATCTTCAAGGTGACGTCTATTTGNNGTATGTTACTGTCGGGGTTCCGATATATGACTATTTCGCTGTTCATGATATATTCCTAACAATAAGGTTCAACCCGCCTATGGTGTTGGTAAAACCGTAGATCCGCTTGAGGGAGTCTTCGTGGCAGGTGGATTTGAATTCGGCTTTTTGGAATTTGTGGGATTTAGTCATTATTCATTTCCTCAACAAAGCGAGAAATTCTCTGAAATTTTCGATCTCCCCATGGCATCATTCGTTGTTTGGGATAAGATATATATAACCAACGTTTCGCTCTCGTCACTGCAACAAAAGCGTTATTACGTTCTTCGTCTAATTCTATTTTTGTATTAGCACGATAATCAGGAAAAACTCCTTCACACATCCCAATTAGAAATACTATATCCTTTTCTAGCCCCTTCATTGTATGAACAGTACTGAGAGTCAGTCCGTTATCTTTACTATCTTCTGAAAGCTGTCCTAATGCCAAAGCATTTCTAAATGCGACTAATGATTCACCCAATCCCTTTCGTCTAAATCGTGTCCATGCATCATTGAATTCGGCAAGTTCATCAAGACTTTGCTTTATGTCCTCTAATTTTTTGGTCGGAATATCACTCTTGCTTTCAACTTGAGAGGTTAAATAAACCTTAAATTCTTTCATCAATTTGGGTACTTT
>DINC01000210.1:4386-5199 GCA_002425885.1 Spirochaetia bacterium UBA5550
GATTGCAGATAAAAGTTTAGCTAGTAATTCTGAGTTATCATCATTGATCGAAGATACTGTATTTGCAAATTCTGGCAAGACATTGCTATTCCAGATTTTAGGTTCCGAGATACCGAGTATTTGACATAATTTTTTTCCATCCACCCAGTCTTTAGGGTTTAATTTGATGCGTATTGCGTAGTCCAGTACCTTCCCAAATTTTGTTGAAGGCTCTAACTGCTTTTCTCCTTTCTTAAGGTTAAATGGTATTCCTTTTTCATTAAGGATAGCTTCAAGTNNCACAAATCGGTTTCGAGCAATAACAACCATCTTGTTGAGAGAAATTTCACCTTCAATCTCATCGTGGTTTTTATGATTTAAAAGAATTTGTATAGTTTCAGCAACAAAATTTGCTTCATCTTCTTCTGTATCAAACTCAGAGATTCTGACTTTACCCTCCAAGGCATACTCAATCTCAGTTTGTGAATCAGGTTTTAGTTTATTTGCAGCTCTTATGACAGCCTTGGTACTGCGGTAGTTTTCTTTTAGCTCAAACTTTTGTGGAGCGAAGTCATCAATGAAATGTTTGCATAGATAATCTTTTGAAGAACCATTGAATCCATAGATCATCTGGTTTGGGTCACCAACCATCAAAAGGCTATGGATGGCATCTCCACAAAGTGATTTAATGAATTCATATTGCACTTTGTTTAAATCTTGAGCTTCATCTACACATATGTGTTTATACTGGGCTCTATATATTTTTGCTATCCACTCATGCGTCAGTAATATTCTATGTGCATACACCAGGATATCGTCATAATCAATCCCGCC
>DINC01000101.1:0-149 GCA_002425885.1 Spirochaetia bacterium UBA5550
GTAAAACATAACAGGTTGAGATTTGATACATACTGCGGGGATAATCCGAGGCCCTGTATACAGGGACAGATTGAAAATTTAAAAACAAAAACAGTTCTATGCCGGAATGTTCTCTTTCCAGAATCATGATTATGTATAATAGACCGGAA
>DINC01000101.1:157-5883 GCA_002425885.1 Spirochaetia bacterium UBA5550
AAAATTGATTAAAGAACTTATTGCTTTTTTTTAATATTTGTATAAATTAAGTTATATAGTAGTATTATATTCCGGAATCATGAAACTGAATGCTGACAGAGATAATTAAATTTTTCACACTTTTCGGAGGGTGTTTATCTCTCGCGATGGCAACTGCGCATCTGGTTGAAAGAAAACGAACAGATGCGCATTTTCTGATTTTCGGATTTTTATGTTCTCTTGGAATCTGGCAGATATATCACGGTTTCATGATTTCAGGCTTTCTCTTCACCCATCCTCATCTGGCACTGGTACATGTGCCATTTCTCTATCTTTCGGCGCCTTTTCTTTATTTCTATTACCAGATACTCACAAGAGATAATTTCAGATTCAGAAGATCATCTCTCTGCCACTTTATCCCTGTAATAGTAATATTAATTGTCCTGGCCCCTTTTTATATTAAAAGCGGAGCTGAAAAACTTGAACTTCTCCAGACTTTTGTGGGCCTCCGGGGCCAGTCGAAAGTCTTCCCCTCCTACCCTTATATTGTTCTCTCAATTGTAACAATTATATGCGGATACGCCTTCGCAGTCGGGAGAGATGCTGTCAGGATCTACAGAAAAAATATGCTGCTCGAAAGGACCACTACATTATATTCAATCATGATTGTGGCATTCAACTTTGCCATGATCATAATTTATATAACAGGATTTCTTATCGTAAAACTTGTTTTGCAGAGCGGTACATATTACCTGGTGATTATTAAAACAATTTCAGCAATTATGACTTGTGAAATTTACATAATACTGCTGCTTAAATGGCGATACCCCGGATATATCCGTCATATCAAGGAAGAGGCGCTTAAAATCCGGTACTCAACATCACGGATTGACAGAATAGATGTCGAGAGCGTACTTGAAAGGCTCACATACCTTATGGAAAATGAAAAGATTTTCTGTGACGAGGAGATCACACTGGGGAAACTTGCTGATGAACTTGATATCACACCATACCAGTTGTCTCAGATTCTTAATGAAAGGCTTAATAAAAACTTCAACACATTCATCAATGAATACCGCATACGTGAATCGGAGAATTACCTCCTGGAAGATCACAAACGTTCAGTACTCAGTGTTTCATATGCTGTGGGATTCAACACCGTAACGTCGTTCTACAATGCTTTCTATAAATTTCACGGAATGACCCCGGCGCAGTTCCGTGACAAAAGCAGAAAACATGCCTGAGCATCGATCTATTTGACAAAAACACCGCTTAACAACAGTTAAACTATACATAATCATAATTCTGGAATTATTTGCGGTATATAGAATTATAATTCAATGCGAAAACAGCGTCAGTGAACCGTTACTTTTATATTAAAAAATAGTATAAAAGGAGGTTCAACTTGTTGCTGAATAATATTCCATTATTTCTTGCGATGATGAGAAACATCCGTGCTGAAAAAATCAACAGGGGGATGATCGGCCACAGTATAACAAGCCGCATTGGTCCTATTACCCGCAACGACATATACTCTTACGTGGAAGCTACACTGGACAATCCCGTGAGATACAGTGGTGAAAACTGTACGGTACCCCCATTCTATCTCTCCCGTCTATTATACCCCATGTTCAAATATTTTCTCGTAAACAAAGAACTCAAGCTGAACCTTTTAAAACTTGTTCACGGCCAGCAGACAATAGACTGGCTTGGCCACATACATGAGGGGGATATCATCGATGTGGAGATGAGCATAGACAATATTGCAGATTCACCGGCAGGAGAGATGATTGATCTGAAGACTGTTGCTTCTGTTGGTAACAGCAGAATTGCCGAGGCGCACACAGTTTTTATTATACGGGGGAAACGCAGTGAGAGAAGCAGCAGAAGGAAAGAAAAAGTATATAACCGTGAACTCTTCAGAAAAAAATTCCGCACAGTAAAAAAGCAGCCCATGCAGTATGCAAAAGTGTCAGGTGATGCAAACTTTATTCACACCAGCCCGTTTCTCGCACGGCTTGCAGGTCTGCCGGGAACAGTGATGCACGGTGTATGCATAGCGGCAATGACAGCAAACTGTCTCCTTGATGAAGTATGTAACGGCGACATGACAAGGATGAAGGGCATTTCGATGCGGTTTGCCACTCCGGTTCTTCCCGGGGACGAAATAACAATTATCGGATACGACTCGGGAGAGAAAGACCGTATTGTTTTTAATGCGGTTAACAGCCTGGGAAAATATGTACTTAAAAACGGTGAATACCGTTTTACACCGCAGAATTAAATGAGAACAGGGAGGCCTATATGTTTATTAATGAATCTATAAATACTGCAATAGCAGTTGTCAAACTCCTGAAATGGAAAAGGAAAATAAGCAATTTTAATTTTAACTACCACCCCGGTGTTGATAATCCTAAATTCATGTGCGCTAAAGATGCGGTGGCGCTTATTCCGGATAACGCCTGTTTAATGGGTATGGGTATGACTGTTTCCGCACGGCCTGCAATTCTCTGGAGCGCAATTGGACACAGATACAAATCCACAGGCTCGCCGAAAAACCTCACTGTGATAACAGCAGGTGGAGCCGGCGCCCGTGGAAAGATACCTGGAAGTGTGGAAGATGTGGGACTTAAAGGGCTTAATACTGAATTTATTTCAGGCCACCTTGAGACAGCAAGGGCCCAGCTTGCTCTTGCCGAGGCTGGTGACTGTATTCTTGGCGTACTCCCACAAGGGGTAATCGCTCATCTCGCAGAGGCGCAAGGCCAGGGGAGAGAGTATATCACCACAAAGGTAGGAGTGGGCACATTCATGGACCCCCGTGTTGGAGCAGGGTCTCAGGTGATCCCAGGTCTTGGAGAACAGCTTGTTGATGTTGATGGAGACAGGCTGAAGTACAGGATTCCCGCTGTTAATGCGGCAGTGGTTATTGCTCCGTCAGCAGATATAGAGGGTAATATATATGTTAAGGAGGCCGTGATATACTCCGAGGCAAAAGAGGCGGTGCTCGCTGCGAAGAGAAACGGCGGAGTTGCAATTGTTACAGTGACAAAAATTATACCGAAGGATGAATCAGCGATTTACATAAAAGCGGAATACGTAGATGCAATTGTAGTCAATCCCACAAACGATATAACAGGAACAGTGGAGCAGAGAAAACCGTGGAAGGAACTTGTTCCCGGAGGGAAAGGCAATATAGAAAAAGCCAGGGCTAAAATAAAAGCGCTCAATGCTGTTCTCAAAGCAGATCCCGAAAGGAGTGAAAAAGACCTGATTCTCGCAAGGCAGGCAGCTTCAATATTTTCCGACATATCAAATCCCGAAGCTCATTGTGTAATAGGTTACGGACTCCCGCAGGAGGTGAGCAGACAGATAATGCAGGCAGGCATCGGGGACAAACTGACTTTCATGCTTGAGACAGGGATTTATGGCGGCACACCTGCGCCCGGTTTTTTCTTCGGGCTTGCATTCAATCCGAAAAAACTGATGAGCTCAGCTGAGATGTTCCATCTTGTTGAGCGGAATCTCGACATAACAATTCTCGGAACACTTCAGGTGGATGAGGAGGGGAATGTTAATGTATCTAAAAAAGCTGAAGGAGCCGTAAACTATATAGGGCCTGGAGGGTTCCTGAACCTTGTGGCAAACGCCAGAAAAATAATATTTGTCGGAGCCTTCATGGCAAAAAGTAAAATCAGGATAAAAAACAATGAACTTACAGTTATTGAACCGGGCATACCTAAATTTGTGAAGAGAGTGGATGAAATAACCTTTTCTGCAAAAGAGGCGCTGAAAGCCGGAAAAGAAGTTTATTACGTTACACACCTCGCAGCATTCAGACTGTCAGAAAGGGGACTTGAGCTTGTAAGTATAGCGCCGGGGATTGATGTTCAGAGAGACATTATTGCAAACAGCGATGCCAGGATAAATCTCCCCGAAGACGGGATGGTTGAAATATACGACCAGACTGTAGTTTCCGGTAAAAATTTCAGGCTGAACTGGATTAACAGCATGAGAAATTAATAATCTATTCCGCGCCTTTAAATCATGGAGGCGCGGAATCTTCAGCTACGTCCCTTCTCTATCAGAGATCTTACTGCCTGTGCAAGTTCCTCCATAGTATATGGCTTCTCAATAAAACCTGCTCCCCCTGTTGAAAGCACATCATCCACTCTACTGTCCTGCCTGCACCCTGATGCAATCAGCACACGAACAGAGGGTGAAATCCTCCTCATTTCACTGAAAGCCATAAACCCTGACATCACGGGCATTGCCATGTCCATTACAACTACACTTACTTCATTGCATTTTTCTCTGAAAATTTCAAGTGCGTTTTCACCGTTTTCAGCACAGAACACTGCATATCCGCAATCCTTCAAAATCTCCTCAGCAATTTTCATAATCAGCAGTTCATCTTCAACAAGCAGTACAGTGCCGCTCCCTTTTAAATCAACCGGACTTTTAACCGAAGATCTCTGTTCTGAATCACCACAATGAACCGGCAGAAAAATTTTAAAGGTGGTCCCTGTACCCGGTTCTGAATATACATCAATATATCCCAGATGTTCACCTATAATTTTCTGAACCATAGCCAACCCGAGTCCGGTGCCTGTCCCTTCACCTTTTGTTGTAAAAAAGGGCTCAAATATTCTGCTCTTCACCTCATCCGGCATCCCTATTCCTGTATCGGATATAGATACACTCCAGAATTCTTTTTCATTTGCCTCAGGATGAATCCGGCATATATACCTGTCAGGAAATGTTTTATCAACCATAATACTCAGCGTACCGCCCCACTGCAGATGATTCGCTCTCATTAATGTCATGGCATGTCCGGCATTTACGCACAGATTCAGAAGCGCCTGTTCAATCTGGGCAGGATCACCCATTACAATAGCTTTGTCATCATAATAAGCAGAATTAACAGATACGCTTTTATCAATTACTCCTGTCAGAAGATCCACTACTCTTTTTATTATATCATTAATATCAAAGGGCCTATACTCGGATTCATTCTTTCTTGCAAGAGAAAGAAGCCTTTTGACCATGGAAACACCTTTTTCACCTGATTCTTTCATTAACGTTACATACTCAAGCTGCTTTTCAGGCGGCATCAGTATTCCTTCCCTGAGTTTATGATCCATAATACTGATGGCGCCGATAAGAGCACCTAACGCATTATTAAAATCATGGGCAATACCGCTTGCAAGAGTTCCTATAGTCTCCATTTTCTGAGCATGCCTTATTTCCGTCTGCATTCTTTTCTTTTCAGTTATATCTTCTATGATACCATCCACATAATTTATTGTTCCATCCTCATTAAAAACCGCGCTCCCCGTGACAGAGGCAGATATGAACGAACCATCTTTCCTCTTCATCTGCTGTTCAATGCTGTTCACAGTTTTTAATTCTTTAAGTTCAGCTAAAAATTCATATCTGGAGGAAGGGTTTTGATAGAAATCTTTCACAGGTATTCTGAAAAATTCATCCCGATCATTATATCCGAATATTTGCATCATAACAGGATTCACCTGAATGAAACACCCTTCATTCATCCCGCTGCTTCTGAATACACCGACATTGAGATTATTCACAAGTGTACTGTATTGCTCAACACTTTCACTCAATGATTTTTCAGCTATACATCTTCTGCGGATATTTAACATCAGAATCACAGAAAAAACTGTTAATGCTGCGGTTACTGCAATAATGAAATTGAATATCTTTTTATTTCAGTAATTATTCCT
>DINC01000155.1 GCA_002425885.1 Spirochaetia bacterium UBA5550
TCTCCAAGTTTATAATAGGTTTTTTAACAGGGAGCCTCGGTATTCTTTCTGAAGCCCTCCACTCCTGTCTTGACATGGTGGCGGCAATTATCACATTTGTTTCAGTGAGAATTTCTGACAGGCCCGCTGACAGGGATCATCACTACGGGCATGGCAAGGTGGAGAATTTCTCCGCGCTGATAGAAACTCTTCTCCTGCTTATAACATGCGTATGGATTATTCATGAGGCAGTGACCAGACTTGTATCAGGTAACACAGAAATCTATGTAAATATATGGAGTTATATCGTAGTGATAGTGTCAATCATCATTGATTTCTCCCGTTCGCGGGCTCTTATGAAAACGGCCGTTAAGCATAACAATCAGGCTCTTGAGGCTGATGCAGTGCATTTTTCAACTGATATCTGGAGTTCGTCAGTTGTTCTCCTGGGGCTTATATGCGCAAATTTTGGGCTGCACTGGGCAGACCCTGTTGCGGCTTTATTTGTCGCGGCCATTGTTATATATATTTCATTTAAACTGGGTAAAAAAGCTGTTGATGTGCTTCTTGATAAAGCTACTGATGAATATGACGATATTATTGAGGAGTGCAGGTGCACTGTTCCTCTTATTACATCTGTTCATGAGGTAAAGGTCAGAAGAGCTGGGGCCGATGTTTTTATTGATATGATTGTACATCTTGATCCGTGTGTGAGTATTCTTGAAGCACATAGAATGTCAGATGAACTTGAAAAGAATATCATGAACAGAATAAACAGATGTACTGTTCATATTCACCAGGAACCGGAAGAGGTAAATTGATTTAAAAATCTGATGTTTCATTGACGCGGATTTTCGGAATTGATGAGTGATAAATGGTGCATATATACAAATTAAATATATGCACCATGTTTAAATAATCAGCCCCCTGCTGTCTGAGGGAACGCTGTGTTGCTGTAGAGATATTCTACTTTCTCTTTATGCTTCATCTCTTCATTGGCCATCTTCATGAGTACATCCTTTACTTCTCCCGCAGGCTGCGCGTCAGAAAGGCTTTTGTAGAAATTATAGGAATTTAATTCCTTATGTGCTGCTACAAGGTAAACATCCTTTGTATCAACATCTTTTTTGATGTCAGGAATGTCGAGATGCTCCGCTATTTTGTAATCAACAACTGTACTCATGCCGAGAGCGGCGCTTCCGAATTTTCCGCTTTTGTACGCAACAAGGAATTCCTTGTGCTTTACTTCTTCATTCGCAAGAAATTTCAGAGTGTCTTTAATCTGCGCGTCTGTCATTTTGTTATAAAGATCCATGTAGAAGTTGTAAGCTTCCTCTTCTTTGCTGATCGCTACATCAAGCAGCAGTTCAAGAGTTTTATCACCGGCCATTATATTCCTCCTGTTAAATAAATACCCGCCCTGTAGGGACGGGGAAAAGACTTGAATGTATAGTATTTAAGAATATGTTAAAAGTCAAGGTTTTTGTTCAGGAAAGATTAAAGATTATTATTTAATGTCTGCACTGTATTAACTTCATGTTAAATAAAGCATGATTCATATAATTTCTGTTTGCCTGTATCTGCCGGGCAGGGTTATTTTAATTATTCTTTCACCGGGAGGTCGATGATGAAAAGAATTCAGGTCCTTCAGCATATTCCTTTTGAAACACCGGGCTGCATTATTCACTGGGCAGAGGACATGGGCTACACCGTTGCAGCAGCACATCTTTACCGGGGAGATAAACTTCCAGAGATATCTGACTTCGATCTTCTTGTGGTAATGGGTGGGCCTATGTCTGTTCATGATACAGACATACATCCCTGGCTAAAGAATGAAAAAAAATTTATTGATACATCTATTTCATCAGGGAAGAGTGTTGTTGGTATATGCTTAGGGGCGCAGCTTATTGCTGAGGTGCTGGGGAGCAGGGTTAGGAGTAACGGTGAAAGGGAGATAGGGTGGCACAGAATATTCAGATCGGACGAAAGTTCGGGAACCGCGTTCTTTGATGTTATACCTGACGGCTCGGAGGTGTTCCACTGGCACGGAGAGACTTTTGATATACCGCAGGGAGCTGTGCACGGATTCTCCTCTGACTGCTGCCGTAACCAGGCTTTTCTTTTTGATAGAAGGGTACTGGGGCTGCAGTTCCACCTTGAGGTTACGCCTCATCTGCTTCATGAAATGATAGATAACTGCCGTGGGGAGCTTCTCCCTTCGGAGTATGTTCAGGAGGAGGAGTCTATAATCTCCGGAATGAAACATATAAGAGAGAATAACAGTGTCATGTATGCTCTGCTTGATAAACTTGATTCTGCGGACATACATTCATAGCCGCAGCCCTGGAACAGACGGCAGGGACTGCATGTGCACAGGATTATTCAGGTGTTGTTTCAATTATAAGTATTTTGATATCCTCTATGGAAGCTTTCATGATAAACTCACCGCGCACCTCTGCAACAGGGAAATATATCGTGTTCCCGTAACCGTTGTCAGCAAGCCGTGAGCTGAGATCAAAGAAAGCGGCATTTCCCATGAGATTAAGCTCTTTCAGTGTGACTGGTATTTTTTCACTCTTAAGTTTTGCGATAAGCTTTCTGTTTTCAGGTGAACCGTCAGTATATAAAAATACGTCCGCTGCATTCAGGGAGGGCTTAACAGATTCAAATTTTACGGTGATAGATTTTTTCTTCTCCGGCCTCCATAGCGGGCTTTTTATTTTCCGTTCTTCGGTTTTTGTCACCTTTTCTCCGCGCAGGGCTTTCTGAATATCGTCAACTGAAGGCCTTACCAGAATCTGCCCTTTAATGTCAAGCACTGGGAATCTTGCTGTTCCCGCACCTGAGAGTTTCCTGTACATCTCCTCCTGATATGTGCCGTAAAGCTCAACATCACGGTATGTATATGGAATATTGGCGGATTTAAGCCAATCCCGGGTTTCGCGGCAGTATCCGCACTTTTCATTTCCATAAAGAATAATGTCAGCAGGTTTCTCCTGTGCCTGAAGAGATGAATTCATGACGCTATAATCACCATAAAGCAGAATAAAGCTGATAAAAATAGAGGCTGCGGATTTAAATAGGTTTATTCTGTATTTCATCTGTTTCCCAGGATTCAATAATAACTATATTATAAGAGATATAGGTTTTCCTGTCAAATAAAAGCTTCNNTCTTGATTAAAATTTTAATTTTTGTAAATTGTAATTAACATGATTTTAAGCTGACAGGTACATTGAATAAAGCCTGCTGATATTGGCGGAGCGTATTGAAATGATTAATAAACAATCAATTATCATAATCCTCACAGCAGGGATATTGCTTTCCCCCGGATGCTCATGCGGAAAGAAGACAAAGATCGCATTAATGACAAAGCTTGAATCCGGTTCTGTTGTAGGTGTCAGTGAAGTGAATGCTGCGAAGATGTTCCTTGAAGAGAAGGGTGTTAAAAATATGGAAATAGTCCCCTTTGATGATGCCTGGGAGCCTGAAAAAACAGTCAAAGCTTATGAAGAGATAAAGAAGAGCGGCATAAACATAATTATAACCAGTCACACCTCATCATGTGCTGTTGCAATCAGTGAAGCTGTGAACAGGGACAGGGTGCTGATGCTTGTTACAGGGGCCACCACGGATCTTCTTTCTGATAAGGATGATTATATAATACGTAATGTTCATGATGTAAGGCAGGAACAGAAACTGATCGCGGAGTATATGAAATCCCGTGGATTTTCCTCACTTCTTATTGTCAGGGATATTGAAAATGCAGCATATACAGAACCGGCGCTCCATTATTTCAGTCAGTATTATAACAGTAAAAAAATAAAGACTATAGATATAAATATTTCGCAGTTTAACGCTGAAGCGCTGGAGAAGAGGGTGAGAGGGGTAAGTTTTGACGGACTCTATATTCTGATAGGAGGCCATAAAGCTGCTGCAGGGTCAGTCGCGCAGTTAATAAGAACCATCAGGCCCTTTGTTCCTGTTATATACACTCCCTGGATGAAAACTCCTGCCATTGTTGAAACAGCGGGTGCTTCTATTTGCGACAGTATTTTTCCGTCAATCTATCCGGAGAGAGCTCTGCACAGCAATGTTGATTCATACCTCAGGAGATACAGGGAGAGATATAAAGAACCGCCCACATTTATCAGTCTTAATGTTTATTCAGCCATGCAGATCCTTAAAGAGGCCATTGACGCAGGGCATAATGATCCCGGTTCAATAAAAAGTTTTATTCTGAAGGAGGGAACTATTCAGACAGATTTCGGCCCGGTTATGTTCAACAGATATGGTGATACTGAATCGCCTCTCTATTTTATCACAGATATCAGGCAGGAATTCAGATAATGAAGTCAGCACGCAGTATTCTGTATCTATCCGAAACTTTGACATTTATGCTGATGGTGTTCCTTATTCTGTTTATTCTTAACTTTATGCAGATGCATATAAAATCCGGCTATATTAATATGCAGAAACAGGATATCAGTAAAGTCGATATTATCATAGAATCCTTTATAAATAAAAAACACTCCACCTTCAATCAAATTATTAAAACTGATGGGGCCCGGGGAGCTGCCGGGCTCATGGATGGATTTTCGGATCTTTACTATCTCGATAGAAATCTGGAAGTTACTTCAGTTTTAAAAAAGAGTGCAGGGAGCACAATCTTCAGGGGATATGATTTCAGTACAAGTAAACCAGCCCTTTTTTTTAAAACAATCAAATCAGAGGAGCCGGTTAGTTCAGGTGTTATCATCTCATCGGAATCCGAGACGCCGGGGTTTTATCTGGCAGCAAAAGTCAGCAATGGTCTTATGGTGGGCCGTGTTGATATAGAACAGCTTAAAGACACACTTAAATGGTTTGGAGAATTCAGCAGCAACATTCTTCTGCTTGCCACAAAAGACGGCTATGTCCTTGCAAAAACATCTGAAAAGATAAAGCTCCAGATTCTGCCGCGTGGCGATTTCACGGAGATTACTCTCAATGAAAAATATATGATGAGCAAGGGGAGTAGTGAAGCCCTTGGTTGTGATATCGCTGTATTCACTCCGATTTCATCTGTCTACGGTCTTGTTGAGTCAATGAAGATTTATTACCCGCTTTTTGTGCTGATAATTTTTATCGTTATTTTCCTGAGAACATTTATTGCGATGAAACTTTTTATTAAACCGGTTGAGAGCTTTATTTCGATCCTCACCAGGTGGGTTCCAGGGAACACCAGTGTGCCGGTAAAAGGATTTATCTACAGAATAAAGGAAATATCAGTTCTTTTTGACACATTCAGGGATAAGAGCGAACAGATCGCATCCGGGATCAATGAGCTTAAGACGAAGGAAAAAGAGATGCAGGGGATGAAAAATTATCTCAAGAGCATCATTGATTCAATGCCTTCGATTATTATATCTACAGATCAGGACTGTCTGATTACTGAGTGGAACTCCGCTGCCGTACGTTTTACAGGCGTCACGGCTGAAAAAGCTGAAGGTGAAAATCTTTTCAGCGTGTTCCCTGAACTTGAAATAATTGAATGGAATTACAACGAAACAAGACGGACCGGCCGGGCCTGCGAGGTGAAGAAAAGCTTTAACAGAAACGGAATTGTAACAGACATGAATATATATATCTTTCCCCATTCCGCATCCGGAGATGAGGGAATTGTCGTGAGGCTTGATGATATAACACTTTTTGAAAAGGCTGAAAGCAGCCTCAGGCAGGCGCAGAAGATGGAGGTAATAGGTACACTGGCGGGCGGGCTGGCGCATGATTTTAATAATATACTTGCAGGTATACAGGGTTCTGTTTCGATACTTAAGCTGAAGACTGATGGAAGCGATGACCTCAATAAGCTCAGGCCTGTATATGAAAAATATTTCGGTTACCTTGAACAGTCCGCAGAGAGATCGGCTGATATTATAGCCCGGCTGCTTACTCTATCAAGAAAACATGATAGCGTTCACTTAAAAGTTGATCTTAACGAGGTTGTTAATGTTGTGGAAGGGATATGCCGCAGCAGTTTTGATAAATCAGTAGAAATCCTGATAAAACCTTTTGGCACAGAAGCTTTTGTAAGGGGTGACAGCACCCAGCTTGAGCAGGCTTTGCTTAACCTCTGCGTGAATGGTGCACATTCTATGACAATAATGCGCGAAGATAATGAACATAAAGGCGGGACACTCTCTATAACTATGGGGAGAAAATATCCTGATCAGTATTTCGTAAAGACTCACCCTGAATCTTCGGCTGAGTATGAATACTGGAGTATCTCTGTAAAGGACACAGGTGTGGGTATGACACGGGAGGTTCTTGCCGGGATGTATGATCCTTTTTTTACAACCAAGGGGAGAAAGGGGGGCTCGGGACTCGGCCTTACAATGGTCTATAATATTATACAACAGCATGGCGGCTTTATAGATGTATATACTGAAAAAGGGGAGGGGTCGGAGTTTATAGTATATATACCGGTGATGCAGGGTGAGTCAGAATCATCGGTGAGTGAAACAGCGGGTGCAATCCGGAGAGGCACAGGCACAATACTTGTTATTGATGATGAAGAGGTAATCAGAAAGGTGTCGCAGGAACTTCTCTCAATGTGCGGATTTAACGTCATCACTGCAGAGGATGGTTATTCCGGAGTGAATATCTTCCGGGAAAGAGCGGAAGAGATAAAGCTTGTTCTGCTTGATGTTATAATGCCCGGGATGTCCGGGCTGGAAGTATACAGCGAACTCCGGGCTATAAAGAGCGATGTTAAAGTTCTTCTTACTTCAGGTTTCAGGAATGAAGAGAAGATACAGGATGGTCTGGAGCAGGGGATAAATGGTTTTATACAGAAACCTTTCACCATGACAAGGCTTTCTGACGCTGTATTTAAGATAATAGGTAATTGACGGGGTAAATATAACTGGTGATAAAGAAAAACAGAACAGCATAACTGATTTAAAGA
>DINC01000157.1 GCA_002425885.1 Spirochaetia bacterium UBA5550
AACTTAAAGTTAACTTTAAGTTTAATTAATAAACATTTAAACGCCGGAATACAAAGGGGGGTATTGCATGTTTGATTTTACGATGAGCGAAGAACAGATAAAACTCAGAGACGAGGCCAGAGAGTTTACAAAATGGGTTCCCAGGGAGATGATTCTCGCAATGGACGCTGAGGAGATTCAGTTCCCGAGGGAATACCTGACAGAATGCGGAAAAAGGAACCTTCTCGGAATAAGAATCCCGAAGGAATATGGAGGGAGAGGCCTCGGCTGGGTAGAGGATACCCTTGTTGCAGAGGAGATCGGTGTTGCCAGCTACTCCCTTGCATGTATCTGGGGCGTGGGAGCTGATATAGTCTGCGAAGCAATCGTGAAGTACGGCTCCGAAGAGCTGAAACAGAGTATAGTTGTTCCGCTCCTGAAAGGGGAGACATTCGCTGCCGAGTGTCTCACAGAGCCGCGCGGCGGTTCAGACTTCTTCGGCGCTACGACAAAAGCAAGGAGGGACGGCAGCGACTGGATCATCAGCGGGCAGAAGCGTTTCATTGTAGGAGCTGAAGGGGCTGACTGGTTCATGGTCTACGCTGTCACTGATCCCGGCGCGCCTCCTCATAAAAGAATGACCTGCTTCATGGTGCCGCGTACAAAAGGCGTTGAATCAAAATATATCTACGGACTCATGGGTGTACGCGGAGGCGGAGCCGGAAGACTTCTTCTCGACGAAGTCCGGGTCCCGGAGCGATACGCGCTCAATGGCGTCAACAACGGCTTTGAAGTATTCATGACAAACATGATTCCTGAAAGACTGGGTACCGCGGCAATGACTATCGGTTCTGTGCGGCCTGCACTTGAAATCGCCACATCATATACTTCACGCAGAAAGGCCTTCGGGCAGCCGATAATGAATTTTCAGGCAGTGGGCTTCAAGGTGGCGGACTGCGCGATGACTATGGATGCAATGAGATCCATGGCATACACCACGGCCCTGGCAATTGATTCAGGTAAAGCCGATGCAGGACGTATAAGACGCATGGTTTCACAGACAAAGAAATTTATAACAGAAGGAGCATGGCAGGTAGCCAATAACTGCATGCAGGTCATGGGGGGTATCGGCTACACCAACGTATTCCCCATTGAAAGAATACTGCGGGACATCAGGCTGTCGATGATTTGGGTCGGTACAAATGAAATAATGCAGCAGATTATACAGACTGAGTGGTACAAAGAACATGCACGGAACATGAAAACCAATGCGACAAGAGACGTTGAACCTGATGCGGTTTCCGCTCATGAAACAGATGAGAAAGTCTATGAATAATCAGCAGGGAATACTGCTTTATAAATAAAATTTACCGCTGCAACGCAGACTATGCATTATTTATTTGTTTTTCCCTGAAAAAGGATTATTTTTTTAACAGATGTTATATGATAATATTCAGGCCGTAAATATACGATGTATAATAACGGAGGTTTAAGATGAATAGAAACAGTGCGTGGTTTAACAAGAATACTAAAAGGTTCATCGCAGCCGGGCTGGCTATTTTTCTGATTTTCACAGTTTGCGATTTCATTATTCACACTGTTATCCTTGGAGATTATTACATGTCCATGACCGGAATCTGGCGACCGGACATGATGTCTCTGATGTGGATTATGTATCTTGGTACTTTTATTTTCTCCTTTCTTCTGATTTATATTTTCATCAAGGGTTATGAGGGCAGAGGCATTCCCGAGGGTATACGTTTCGGTATAATGATGTGCCTGATTACAACAGGTATCGGGGCTGTTTATCAGTATGTTGTTTACCCTCTCCCTCTCTCACTTGTTATACAGTGGTTCGGGTATGGGCTTGTTGAATTTATATTAGCAGGTATTGCGGCAGCTGCAATCTACAAACCGGTTCCGGAAGAGGAGAAGGAATCGGAGGAGGATGAAGACGAACTGGAAATTGTGGACTGATTCAATATAAATTGATACGGGCAGATAATTTTAACCGCCCGTATTAACACCATTGAATATAAATATTTTGTTGACTGATAAATTATTATTTCATCTCATTAGTTCATGAAAAAGCTGACACCAAAACAGACCCGGATTCTTAAAATAATACACATCCTGTTTTTCCTCTCCTGGGTCGGCGGGGGGATAGGTTTAATAAGCCTGATGTTTCTCGCGCAGCCCCTTATTCCTGAAGACATCTACATGAAGTATCGTGCAATGCAGGTGATCGATGATTTCATCATAATACCCGGCGCACTGGGTTCCCTGTTTACAGGCCTCATCTACTCGATCTGGACAAACTGGGGATTTTTCAGACAGAGGTGGCTCACCTTAAAATGGATATTAACAGTCGCGCAGATACTCTTCGGTACTTTTGCCCTGGGCCCCTGGCTTAACGGAAATGTTGATATTGCCCTGCGCCTCAGGGGTGCAGCTCTTGCAGACTCCACCTTTTTAAACAGTGCTTCAAACATCAGACTATGGGGGACTACGCAGGTTCTTTTCCTCATTTTCATGGTTATAATATCTGTAATCAAGCCGTGGAAAAAAGCACCTGTGCCAAAACTGCAGTAGTTCCTCTCTTCATATAAAAAAATGCTTTTCATTCCATCAACCTCAGTTTAAATCTGTATTTATCATCTTTCATCAGGGTTCTGTCTTTAAATAGCTGTTTTCCATTGTTCCCGCATTCGCGGAAATGAATTTCAAAGCAGCCCCTGAATTCATACATCATTTACCGGAGGAAATTTGTGAAAAAAGCTAAAATTGCATTTATCGGCGGTTCAGGCCTTTACGACATTGAGGGAGCAAAGCTCATTGAACAGCTTGACATAGATACACCCTGGGGAAAGCCCTCAGACAAAATTGACATAGTTGATATAGATGGAGCAACAGCTGCATTCCTCCCGAGGCATGGCAGGGGCCATATACACGCTCCGCACCAGCTTAACTTCAGGGCAAATATCGCGGCCCTTAAAATGATCGGAGTTGAGGAGATTGTTGCCTTCTCCGCTGTGGGGAGCCTTAAAGAGGAGATCCCCCCCATGGACTTTGTCCTTCCTGATCAGATCATAGACAGAACCAAGGGTATCAGGCCCTCAACATTTTTCGAGGATGGAGTTGTGGGGCATGTGGGATTTGCTGACCCCTTCTGCCATAGACTTCATGATATCATTCTCCCCGCAGCACAGGAGCTGGGGCTTAAGATGCACACAAAGCAGACACTTGTATGTATGGAGGGCCCTGCGTTTTCAACAAGGGCGGAAAGCCACCTCTACAGGTCATGGGGTGCGGGAGTAATCAACATGAGCACGATCCCCGAGGCCAAGCTTGCACGGGAAGCTGAAATCTGTTACGCGGTTATATGCATGAGCACTGACTACGACTGCTGGCACGAAAGCGAAGAAGATGTTACAGTTGAGATGGTAGTAAACAACATGAATACAAACTCTGCCAATGCCAAGAAACTCGTTAAGGCACTTGCGAAAAAGCTGGATAACGGCAGGGGATGCGGATGCCATGGAGCTGCAAAATTCGCGGTAATCACTGCTCCGGAGAAAAGGAATGCTGAAACTGCGAAAAAGCTTAAAGCGATTCTACCTGAATACTTCTGAAATAATTTACAGGCAGAGCGTTGAAGGTCTCTGCAATGACAGGTTTAAACCTAAAAAAGCCGGAGCAGAATACTCCGGCTTTTTAGATCTGTAGATAATGGTAATACCTGTGATTAAGGCGACGAAAGTAACCTGTCTCAAAAACCGAAAACAAACCCTCCATATGCAAGTGCCTGTTTTGAGTTTTCCTCTGAACCGAAATATACTCTGTAAGCTGAACCAACTTCAAAAGCGAGATTTCCTGTAAAATGATAACCGATTATCAGATCACCCTGCGCAGTGGGCGCATAATAATCTATCTTTATTTCATCAATATTCTCACCTGTATTTTTATTGATTACCTCTTTGCCTGACATTCCAAGGTCAAGAACAGATTTCCCGTAATAGAATCCGCCGCCGGCCTGAAGCGCGAGGTAAGCCCTGCTTGAAATATTAAACCTGTAACCGGGCCCCGCATTTAAAGAAAAGGAATAGTAATCAACCTTAATCCTGTTCGCTGAACTGACCATATTAATGTCCGTTGAACCGAATGAAAAGCCGCTCCCCAGGTGAAACTGAAATCCATCAAAAAGAAAATTCAGTCTTCTGTATTGAACAGCTATTAACGGCTTATGTTCAAAGTCTCCAGGGTTAAAATCAACATCCCCTGTTTCGCTAATCTCTTTAACAGGAGCAGGCGAAATGGCAAATGTCGTCCCCCCTGACACAAAAAACTGGTTCTTGTAAAACTGCAGTTCCTCATCATAAAACTTTTTTTCCGCTTCATTTTTATCCGGCAGCACCCGTGAGAGTTCAGCAATCACCATACTACTGAACTCATTCATCCGCGTGAATATTGAAGCATCTGCCGGAGTTCTGAACTTTATGTGAGAAATCATTTTACGGTCTTTGATTCTCTGAAGATAGACATTGAAAAAAACTGTATCTGTGCCGCCATCCTTTGACGGTTCTATCAGGTAACTTCCGGACAAAACAAGGTCCCTTTTGAGAATCAGGCCCAACTGCAGGGCCACTGAACGCGTATGGTATTCATCCTCATATATAAACTGATTTTCACGCGCCAGGGCCCTCCATGTTCTTTCAGAAATTTCCCGGACCGCAAAATTTTTCCCGATCAGCCTGTTTAACTCTTTTGTAGCTGATTTTCCTATATATTCATAATCCGGATTACGCCCTGCGTTTTCAACCGGTATAAAAAGAAAAGCAGGAACATGTGCCGCGTGAGCGGCATAAGCTGAAGAAACAATAAATGCGCAGCAAAAAATCTTAAAAACCATTCCAAAATAATATTTCATCTGAAAACACTACTCCATTTCAACAAGATTCCCTGAGCTCAATGAACCCGTGAGAGGATCAATTACAAGCACTACGCCGGCTCTGTAGTCAAAATCAGCCCCTGAACCTGAAGCGTAAATAAATCCTTCTGACAGGATTAATCTCTCAAGGGACGTCATTTGAGAATAGAGTGAATAACTCATCACACCTTCATTGGCGAAGCCTGAAATAAGTGTTCCGTCAGACTTGCTCCTCTTCTCAATTCTCGGTGTATTATTATTATCTCTACCCAGCGCATAGATATAATCACCATCCACTGCGATGGAATATAACTCATCTCTAAACTCTGTGGGGTCAGAGAGTACGGCACCACCTGTACCGAATCCTGTTACCAATACCCCGTCAGCTTTATTCCTTTTCTCGATCCTCCATTCATAATTATTTGCACTTTTTTGATAGTATCCGGCAGCATAAATAAAATCACCATCAGCCGTAATTGATTGCAGGGAATAATCATATATATCATCTGATATTTCAACAACGCCAGCTGTACCAAATCCTGTTACCAGTGCCCCGTTGACCTTGCTCCGTTTCTCAATCCTCCAGTCTTCATGAATAGTACTATCTTGACCAACCTCGTAAACACCTGCTGCGTAAATAGAATCGCCATCTATTATTATATCATATAAATAATTGAAATTTCGTTTAGGTAGCTCATATCCAAGCTCAAGCACTCCTCCTGTTCCGAACCCGCTTACCAGTTCCCCTGTAGTTTTATCCAGCTTTTCTATTCTCCAGAACGCATCAGGACTGCTGTAATACTGATCACCGGCAGCGTAAATATATTCACCATCAATAACAATCCTCTTCACTATACAACGACTCTCAGTATTATTAAAAATGACTTTCCTGGCTACAACTCCCCCTTCCCCGAATTCTGTGATCAATTCCCCGGTAGCTTTACTCCGCTTCTCAATTCTCCATCTATAATAGCCCGGCACTTTATCATACCCTGCTGCATAGACATATTCCCCATCAAGGATTATACTGCTTATATTACTTTCGCTTGAAACATCAACAGTAACAGTTCCATTATTACCAAAGCCCGGCACAGGGAGGCCCGTTGCTTTACTCTGCTTTGTTATAATACCTTTATAATTATACCTGCCTGCTGAATAGATATAATCTGTATCCGCTGCGGAATCGTTAAATGTAATAGACTCTTTCACGACATAAGACATAATACCGTAATTGAATACTGATGAGGATTTTCTCACACCAAAGGCGTAGTTATACTTATCATCAACAGCTATAACCAGGTAATAGTATTTCTTTTTTTCAGCAACATCTTCATCAATAAACGATGTCCCTTCACCTGAAAAGATCTCCTCACCGCTTACAGCGGAAAATGGAAATCCGTTTTCAGATCTCCTTATGCAGACACCCATCGCTCCCTGCGGCAGTTCCCAGCTTAAGTGTATTTTCCCGTCCCCTGTAACAGCTTTTACTGAAATCGCGTCATCAACCTCGCCGATTGTTCCAATTTTAACATTCATCGGCACAGTTTCCGAGCACCCTGAAAAAAAAGTCATAACAGTTGCTGCTACTCCTATAGCAAAAAAAACTTTTTTCAACATTTCTTACTCCTCTTTTTGTAAACTTCTTTTCTATTTATATGGCTCAACCCTGCTAACCGAAGCCGCAGGAACCTTCACTTTCCCGTCCACTGTGATTATCTCAATGCTTCCTCCACTCTGCCTGAACGACCCGGTATAGATTTTCCCGCTGCTTAAAACAACCCTGCTCAACGGTCCATACATCTTTTCAAGATCCCCCAGTGTCATTTTTGCATCAACCGGAGCCGGGTCCTCGTTTTTAACATCAGTCAGAAACGGGAGCACATCAGCAGGCACAACTTCAACTTCAATGTGTTTATTGCTTATTAATTCATCCATTTTTTCTGAAGTGATAAGCCTGATAGTATCGAGTTTCTGATGGAGCAAAGAATCATCTACGGATAATTTTTCAATATTGCTCATATTGTCATGGCAGACCGAAACACTCTCCCCCTCCTTTACAGAGAGAGCTTTACCTGAAAAAACATGGGATACCTCAACTTCGCCGTTTAAAACTTTTACACTCCCTCTGTTTTGGTCAGAAGATACACTGAATGATGTGCCGCGCACAGCAGCAAGAACAGAGCGTGTTTTTATTCTGTATGATCCGTTGCTTTTCATCAGCCTGTTAAAGATAAAGCCCTCATCTAATATAAATTCTATATTTCTGCTGTCGCCCGAGACCTCCAGTTCATTAAACCTTAATGACGTTTTCTCTTTTACAGCAATTATACCTGTCCGATTAATCTGTATAACTGCTGAACTCTTTTCAGCGGTTATCAGAGTATCCCCTTTTTTTATCACATCCCCTGGTAAAGCCTTTGAGCTGTTTATAAAAACCTCCCCCATAGCAAAAGTGACCACCCCGTGCTTAACAGCTACGGGCGCTTTTGCACAATATGTGCTGCNNTGCTGCTTAAAAGCAGCAACATTATTATTAAGCTTTTTTTCATCGTCTCCCTCTTCATTAATGATTTAATTTAATGCTCAGTTTTACATAAAATATCAGCTTTAATACGTTTATTAAATTAAAAATAATTAAACTCCTTCTTACAACCTGTAAAGAAAAAAAACTCTAAATATAGTAAAAACAGCGAATATTACCGCATAATACCTGCGGTAAAAACTTTAAAAGTGTTTCTAAAAAAGCCGATGAACGGAGGAGCGTGAGGTTGCCATGGAGCTGCAAAGTATGCGGTAATCACTGCGCCGGAGAAAAGGAATGCTGAAACAATTAAAAAACTGAAAACTATACTCCCTGATTACTTTTAAAAAATTTTAAGAAAATAAACCTTACCACAGCAGCCGGAGAATCAACTCCGGCTGTTTAATTAGTAGATCATTGTAATACCTGTAATAAAACTTACACTATGGCTTCGCGGTTTGAGTTCCATCGACAGCGTTGAGTTTTCATTCTTCAATTCAGCCGATGTATAACTGTAACCTCCCCCTGCGAGGAGTTTAAAATAATCTGAAATTTTTATTTCAGCGCCTGCGGTGATCTGATAAATATTTATTTTCTGAGATGCCTCCTGTACATTATCAGCATTCATGGATTCAGCGCTGTACCTCAGGCAGCTTCCGCCTGCACCAAGTGTAAGAGAACTGCCTGCTCTCCAGGTTGCACCCCCTTTCAGAAGTAAGGCATATTCTACATTTACATCATTCTTCTTTTTGTTAAGGTCAAATGAGTCTTCATTACACTTCTTCTCCTCATTTGTATACGGCAGCACGCCCCCGGCTTCAATTGCAAAAGAGACTCTCCCCTCAGGCTTTAAACCGAAACCGGCAATCAGACCTATCCCCTCATCCTGTACAGCATAGTTAGAAATTTCAGCATGATTCACGGCAGGCGCATAATTATTTGTAAAGGTATACTCCCGGTTCTCGTAGCCGTAACGCCCGGTTTTAAAGCCAGCACCGAATTCATATTTTTTATCTGTATAATAATACCCCAGAACCAGGCCTGCTGCAATTCTGCTCTGCTCCGATTCAACATCTTTATCTTCAACCAGAGTCCCTGATGAATATGATTTTGAATTTTTTGAAGAGGATTTATCTGAAGCGGCAAACTCTATCTGAATGCCCAGAGATTCTTTGCTGTCAATTCTGTATGAATATGAAAGTTTAGCAATAAACCCCAGAATTTCTTCATCTTTCTTTTCAGTAAATACTGAGACCGGCTGGTTACTCAGTTCAATTTCACTGCTGCTAAAACGCATCTGCCCGTCACTCCCGTCAGTTATGCCGATACCGAAGGAACTTTTCCCGGAATGGCTTACATTTGAAAACGAAAAGATGCCATTATAATTTACTTCATTCTTCATTTCCGAATCAAATAATACACCCCCTACTTTAATCTCTGATTCAGTTTTATAGTCCGCAAGAGAAGAATACTGATAGCTGAGAGATATGTCACTGGTCCCTCTGAATGACATCAATGCCGGATTTCTTAACGCGTTAAACCCGCTTCGGGGATCAACTGTTGAAACATTCCCGGAAAAAAAAGTTTCCCCATTAAGATTAATTCCATAAAGGGATAGAATAAGG
>DINC01000176.1:0-16450 GCA_002425885.1 Spirochaetia bacterium UBA5550
AAAATATTATCTATTTAATTTAAAATGAATAAAGAACCTTTATTTTGTAAAAAATAATCCATTTATGTTAAAGGTCAATAAATTTTTTGCCGGTTTTTAAAAAATGACAGACTGTAAAAAGAGTGTTTTTTGCGGGGTTAACAGGACAGCTGTCAGGCTATCCTGTTAACTACTGATCCTGAAATGCTGTTTTCAGGTTTTACCTTTATTTCAGCGCCTATGAGCATGAAGAGAAAGTTTTTTACCTCATTGACATCCATTGTGGTGTCCTGCTGAATTTTTTGTTTAAATTCAAGTTCTTTCTCCCTCAGGGCCAGGTCTTCTGTATCCGTTTTAGCAGGAGTATTCTTCGGAACTTCCCTGTTCACGTTACTCTCTGACCTCAGTCTGAGGTTTACCGCTTCTGCCATTTCATTAAAGGCTGTAAAGTTAATATTCATGACATGAACCTCCTTGTTCATGGTATGCTTCATTATCGGTGTGCTTTAAGTATCTGATAACGGTAATTTTGTAAAAAAGATCAATTTATTTGAAAAAAAGAGCAAAAGGGATTCCGTTGAGATAAAAAGCCCGCAGGGGCTGTACGGAGAAAAACAAAAAAAGAGGAGATACAGGGGTGGCATAGATGGTGAGTTTAAAACAGGTTTTATTAATTTGACATAATCATTCATTTTAACGGTACTGTTTTTATTCTGAAAAGTAGAAAAATTGTTCTTCATCTGGAACGGGGAGGCTTATTTTATGAACGACAGGTTTTCTGAAGCTGCTGAGAAGGGGAGTAAACTTCTTCAGTCTGCCGGGTGTGAATTCGCCGAGATCCGGTTTTCATCCGGTGTGGGCACAACAATTTCCCTTTCCGGTGTTAATGTTGATTCCATGACATCAGGGGAGTCTCTCGCCGGATCAGTGAGGGTTCTTAAGAACGGTTCATGGGGTTTCGCTACTTTCAATGATATATCATCAATTGAAAGGTTTTTCAACAGCGCTCTTACAGCAGCATCAATTGCCTCTCCTGATGAGAAGAGCAGGGTTGCTCAGTCTGGATCTGTAAGTGCGGTGTTCAGGACAGAGCCTGTTGAGGATATAAACATTATAACCCTTGATGAAAAGTTTGAACTTATAAAAAGCTATAATAAAATACTTCAGTCCTCTCCGAAAATCCAGACAACAAAAGCGATATACCGTGACGTGAACAGCAGGTATCTCTATATGAACAGTGAAGGTTCAAATCTTTCTTATGAGAAGATGCACTGCGGAATTTCACTAACATCTGTTGCGAAAGATGGAAGCATTATCCAGCCTTTTCATGAATCAGTTTCAGGTTACGGCGGATACGAGATTGTCCGGGGCAGGGAGGAACTTGCAGAAAAGGTCGTAAAGATTGCAGTTGATATGCTCTCTGCCGAACCGCTTGAAGGGGGGACTTATGATGTGATCCTTGACCCAAGGCTCTCCGGAGTCTTTATACATGAAGCTTTCGGCCACCTGTCTGAAGCTGATTTTATTCATGAGAATCCCCGCATGAAGGAGCAGATGACGCTGGGGAGAGAGTTCGGGCCCGTGAATTTCAATGTAATTGATGACGGCTCAATTCCGGGGCTTGCCGGTTATATTCCATTTGATGATGAAGGAATCTATCCGCAGAAAACCTACCTGATAAAAGATGGCATTCTCACAGGGAGGCTGCATTCCCGGGAGACCGCTGATAAGATGGGGGAGGGAGTAACAGGTAACGGCCGCGCAATCGGTGTTATGCGGCAGCCCATAGTCCGGATGACCAATACATATATCGATAATGGAGATCGCAGCAGGGATGAACTTTTTGATTCACTTGATGACGGGCTTTATGCAGTGGATGTAATCGGCGGGCAGACTAATCTTGAGATGTTCACATTTACTGCGGGTTACGGTTACAAGATTAAAAACGGAAAGCCGGGGAAGATGTTCAGGGATGTTATCCTCTCCGGTAATGTTTTCAATACATTGAAGAGCATAAGCATGATTGCGGATGACCGCGAAATGTTCGGCGGGCTTGGCGGATGCGGCAAAGGGGGGCAGAGCCCTCTCCCTGTATCTTATGGAGGCCCCCACATTCTTGTTAAAAATGTTCTTATCGGCGGGAGGAAGTAATGGACAGAATACTTGAATCAATTCCGGGTAAATACAGATGGTTCGATGCTGTCCATGTTGCCGGCAGGAGCACTCCTTTAAGTTTCAGGAACAACAGGCTGCATTCTCTGAGTGAAAGCGAGAACTCCGGTTTCGGGATCAGGATCAATAGAGACGGACGCACAGGTTTTTCCTACACCAACGATTCTCAAAGGAAAGCCGGGGCAGTAGAACGCGCGTATTCAATGGCTCCATACGGTGACCCTGAGAATTTTTCTCTCCCGTCGGATACAACACTGGACTTCGAACCGTATGATCCGGCAATTGATTCATTCTCGGTAAAAGATGAGATAGAGGCTGCTGAGAAGTTCATCTCTGACATGAGAGCGGCGTTTCCGGAGATAAGTATCGACATGGGTGTCAGCGCATCAAGCGGTGTTATGCGGCTTATGAATTCAGAGGGCGTTGACCTCTCTTACCGCGATTCATACTATTCAGTTTCAGCTTCATGCGTGCTTGTAATGGATAATGGCGTGAGGATAGATACCTGGGAGGGGAAAAGCGATCTCCGTCCCGTGGATTATAGTGAATTTAAAGAAATTTTAATAGAGAAGATAAAAAGGGCGCAGCTTCAGGAGAAAATTGCAACAGGTTCTTACCCTGTAATTCTCCCGCCGCAGGCATTCAGCCGCTTCGCAGGTATAATCGCTTCGGGGCTTAACGGGATTTCTGTCTGGAAAGGTGTTTCTCCATTCGCGGGGAGACTGGGGGAGAAGATTTTTTCTGATAAATTTACACTGGCTGATGATCCTCTGATTGAAGGCTCGCCATACAGGATTCCGTTCGACGCGGAGGGCGTCAATGTATCAAGGAAGGAACTGATAAAAGATGGAGTTGTTCAGAGGTTTATCACTGACCTTAAGTACGCGGAGAGGCTCGGCACGGAACCTTCAGGTAACGCGTCGAGAGGGTTTTCATCTCTTCCGTCACCTTCGTTTACCGGCGTCACTGTGGAGCCGGGGAGTTCATCTTTTAAAGAGATGATTGCGGGTATTGAGAGGGGAATTGTTGCTGAGCAGTTCATCGGCCTGGGGCAGTCTAATACACTTACCGGGGATTTCTCCGCCAGTCTTGACCTTGCGTTTCTTGTTGAGAATGGTGAGATCAAGGGGAGGGTAAAGGACTGCATGATGAGCGGGAATATTATTGATCTTCTCAAAGGGGATGTACATTTTTCTTCCGAGAGAGAGAGGAAGGGCTCAATTGTAATGCCTTACACCATGTTCCCTGCGGTGAGCATTACGGCATAATCATTTCATCGCAACAATCTCCGCAGCCAGCACAAACACCGGGTTCCCGGATAGAGAATTTGCAGTGCCGCTGCTTTTGATTGTGTACTCCGCGCGTGCAGCAAGGGGATAGAGCTTTTTTAAATTGCCGCGCGTGAATTTTCTTGTTATCTCAATGAATTTTTCTCTTCTTATTTTACTTGATGCGAGCCCCAGTTTAAGGAGGGCCTCATCCTGCCCGAATTTTGCGTCAAGGAAACCGTAATATTTTTCCAGAGTATCAGCCTGCCGCAGGATCATGTTCAGTATCAGAAGATCGGCAGTGCCTTCTTCAAGGAGCCGTCTCAGGTAAAGAAGAGACTTCTTTTCTTTTCTGAACAGGGAATCGGTAAAATCGAAAACACTCATTTCTTTTACGTCGCCTGCAAGATCACGGATTACGCTGTCTGTAAGTTTTATATCCCCGGCAGAGTATCCGATCATGTCGATAAGTTCATCGATTTTGCGTATATCACTCCCTGTCAGTTCAAGGATTAGCGGAACATGCCTCTCCTCAATTGAGATCCCTTTGTCTGTGAGTGTTTTTTTTATATATGTGGAAAGTTCACTATCGAACTGTTTCCAGAACTGCACTGTATGAATTACACTATCCGGAAATTTATCAAGCAGAGAAGGGGGCCGGTTTTCCGATGTTGTAATGATCATCACTGTCCCTTCAGCAAGGCTGGAGATCATATCTTTTATAACTGATTTGCTGTTTTCATTTGATTTTATATTTTCAAAATTTCTTATAATGCAGACGCGCTTTGCTGAAAACATTGAGCCCGCCATTGCAAAGTCAGCAGCAGCAAGGAGCTCATCTCCGGAATTTCTGTCTTCATTGATAAAAAATCTTCCGGTATTATTGCGCCGATCTTCGGGGTCTGTGAAGTGCTGCTCCAGCATCTGATTTATCAGCTTGTCTTTGTCGCCCTCCGCCTCTCCGAGAAAAAGATATATGGAATGTTTAAGCCCTTTTTTTAACTCTGCTGCGAACTGCTTTGATGTGGGGAACTTCTTCTGGCTCAATTCTGCCTCCCGGAGCGTTTCAGGTTATCCTCTTTGAACCAACCAGTGGTTATGACAGATATGATTCTTACGGCGAGTTTCTCTGTCAAGCCGGTTATTCCCCGGTAGTCACTGACAGCGTCTTTTCCTGTTACTCTGTAGGTGTGGTCAGCATAGGTATCACGGTTCCTGATAACCTCAGTGCCGGTTGACGAGTGCTCCATTGTTACCAGTGCGTCAACACGGATTCTCCTCTCCTCCGGTATTCCGGCAGCATTAAACTTCATAGGCTCGGAGATTACGGGGAGCAGGGTGAGCCGGATTTTAGCATCGCATATATTTATATCATCTGTCATGAAAAGTCTCCCGCCGGTGTTAATCCTTCTCTTCATTTCTGTTTTGAGCATGCCGGGGAGTTCATCAAGTGTGCTTTCATTCGTTATTTCAACAACGCACAATCTGTTCACTTCGGAGGGTATTAGTTCAGTCCCTTTGAAAGCCTTTGCAAATATGGAGTCATCATTCTGCCCGTGTGAGCATGCTGCTATTAAAACGGTTATGAGAAGCGGTGTTATTGATCGGAGGATTTTTTTTATTACCATTTATGTCACCATGAAAAAAAGGCTAAAGATTTCATTGTTTTGTCCGATAATTAATTAAATTAAAGTTTTTCATTTTACACTCCAACGGTCTTCCTTGGAAATTAAGGCAGTCAAGGGCAAGGCCTTTTGCAACAAACGGGATAGATATATCCCGTTCTTTTTTTTATTGCAAGTAATAATTATTCCCGCTATTCCATCCGGATTGTTTCAGTGAGATTGTAAACAGTTTCAATATATTCACTGGCGGGTTTGTCCCAGAAGTAGGCTGACTTTTCCGCGTTCTCCCGTATCTTCATGAAAGTTTTATCATCTGATTTGTGGAAGAATTCCGCAGCCCTTGACATGGCGTCGTAGAATGCCCAGGACGTGAAGTCGGAGAAGAGGAAGCCTGATCCTTCGATGTTGTCCCCTGCGGACATTACAGGCTTTACTGTATCCCTGAGACCACCTGTGGCCCTTGCAATTACAGGGCACCCTGCTGACATTGCCTCAAGCTGCGAAATCCCCCCCGGCTCATGGAGTGACGGCATGAGGAAGTAGTCTGAGCAGAGCAGCGGAACGCTGACCTCCTGGAATCCGAATGATACTGAAAACCTGTCGGGATAGTACTGTGTGAGAAGATAAAGCCCGTGCGCGATAGTTTCACCCCTGTTGTCCCCGGCAGATATTGCTCCACCTGCAATAATCTGGAACCCGAGATTATTGAATATCCCTTCTGATGATTCAAGGAGGAGCTGAAAACCCTTCTGCTCCGATATCCGGTGTATCATACATGCAAGTATCATGTCCGGGTCAACCCTGAGGTTCCTTTCAAGCTGAAGCATCAGCTTGTTCATCATCCGTGTTACAATTTTTCTGCGGAGTGGATCGCAGTGCCTCTGAATGTAATCTTCACCATGAATAATTTCAGGATATCGCTCCCTGATTTTTTCATTCAGTTCGCTGTCATTACCGATTCTGTCTGCAAGCTGAGGGTACATCCGCTGTGTAAAACCGGTTCTCTCCATGTTCTCTTCTGTCTTCCTCCTGAAGTCGGAGCCTATGGCATTGCTGATCCCTTTTACATCATTCAGCACCCATTCCAGTCCGTCACAGGCTATCTCAATCTGCTTCGCATAAGATGGACTTACGGTGATACATTTTCTTGCAAAACGTATGCCGGCAGCCATGCAGTTCAGCTTGTCTCCATGTACAGGGTCGCAGAATGAAGCAGCCTGCCATGACGGCAGGTTAAAGAGGTTGAAAAGATCAAAACCGTTCTCCCACCTGTGATACGAGTCGAAGTACTGCCAGCCGCCATTATGAATGATATGAATAAACGAACAGTTCTGAAATACAGGATTACTGTCGTAGTAATGGTCGCATCTGACTATCCCGTTGAATATACCGGGGAAAGCGTCATTGGTGAATGTATATTTAGGTTCAAGATCAAATGTCAAAATTACTTCTGCGCAGGCACGGGCGAATCCGATCCTCTTCCTCAGCCTTTCCGCTGAAGTGATCCCCCAGTAGAGGCCGTTAAAAAATTCGTAGTGGTCCAGGAGATAGTATTTAATACCCTCAACCTCGGCAAAGTGAACACCAACTTCATAATCAGCATCCATTATTTTAAAGCGTACATTTTTTCCTGTGTATGTAACTCCGTATTTTTCAACAGCCTCCTCCATCTTCCGTTTCTCTTTGAAGTTGCCGTTTCTGTAATAAGGAGTGATAACATATACATCCTCGTGGAGCTTCACGAGTTCACGGGGGAGTTCGTACACAACATTAGCGAGTCCGCCGCTTTTGGAAAATGGTTCAGCTTCAGCAGACATGAAAACCATGCTCCCTTTGCGGTAGTGCCACGCCAGTTTTTCGGCAAGTGTCCTGAAAAAGTCTTTTTCAGCGGACATCTTTTTCATGTAATCTCTTACATCGTGAAGGGTGAGTTCGCTGTTTCTATGGAGGTGGAATATGCTCCGCTTTATTCCAAGCTCAAGACAATCCTGTTTCACGGCGTTGTTGCCTATAAGGTTTTCTCTTATGAAAGAGGTAAAAGCCTCATATGATTTTGCTGTCGGATAAATCTCAGAAAACGCGAAGTTTGAGAATATCTGTTCAGTATGTTCAAGCTCGCATAACCGTGTGAATGAATCTGCAAGGAAGAGGCCGTAATTTTCCTTCAGATTAATTCTCTCGAGTTTCAGAATTTTGATTCTTTCGGTATATGTTACAGTTGTGTTGACTCTTGATATCTTCAGTTCTTTTCCGGTGTAATACCTGTAGTTGCCGGTAATGGCGGAATATAAAGGATCAGAAAGCCTGAATGAATCATCATCTTTTATTGCAATTCTGGGGTTGTCGAACTGAAGCGATACATTCTGGTTTGCTTCACTGAAGTTGAAAATACCTATCCAGACAACTTCTCCGGCAAATTTCAGCGCTGCCGCAGTCTGGTTATTGTTTGCCCATATAAGAGCGCCGCGCCCTTTCTGTGTTGTGTGGAATTTGTAGACATCCTTGTAAAAGTTTTCAAGGCTCCTGTGAGAGGCGTACTCGAACTGGTTCCAGTTGACATATATGTTGTCAAGATAGACCTTCCATCCTTCACCTTCAGCGCTCCCTTCGTAATCCATGATAATGGAACTCATAAAAGCTGTAAGAGCAACTGCTGCCCTGAGGCCCCTGTGGCCGAAAGTATTCAGGGCCCGCCTCTCATCATGGTTCCCCAGTATGCCGAGAAGTTCGGTCCCCTCAGGCATTACTGATGGAAAATAGTTGTCGTATATATGGTAGATCTCACGGATATCTGTCATTCCGTGGGTGATGTTTTCGCATATCTTGAATAACGCCGAGTTGTATGGAACGAGCCCTGTCCTTGTGAGGAACTTCTCATGTCCCCAGAAACACTCCGCTATATTAATAAAGAATGATTTTTTCTTTTCAGTGATCTTTCTCTCTATATTCTGCATGAGGAAGTAGTGAATCGGCACAGAAATTCTGTCCCTGCATTCGCAGTCATAGAAACCTGTTGTGACAAAATGCCCGTATTCCCTGTCATTTACAATAATATTGCCGTTAAGCATCTCAAGGTCTGTGCGTTTCCGCTTGTATGAATAGGGGTAGTTGTTTCTCTTCATCATGATCGGCAGAGCATGTGCAGAGTCGAACCTTATTCCATCTATATCGTATTTATCAATAAGAGTTGATATTGAATCAGAGAGCCATTCCCATATTTCGAAGATCCTGTAGTTAAACAGCTTACCGTCGTTCCATGAACCGTACCTTCCGTCAGTGGAAGCTCTTTCAACAAGGTTGCCCCCTGTGTCGTATGTAAGTACAGTGTAATCATCAGGGAGTTCTTCACTCTTTCTGTTCAGGTGTGGGATGATGTCAACAATAATCTTTACACCAAGGGAGTGTGCTTTGTTTACAAGCTTTTTAAGTTCATCCTCTCCGCCGAGGACTGGTTCAATTTCAGTAAGGCTCACAGGGGAGAAGGGGGAGGGTGATGTGGCTTCAGGAGCCCAATCCTCCCTGTTGCTTCCGCGCTTTTGTACGCCCAGGAGATATAATGCTGTAACGGAATATCTTGATTTAAGATCCTCAAGATGATGTGTTATATCACCAAGGTTCCCGAGCCTGATTACCTCACCGTGTTCGTTGTACACAAGCCCCGGATGTCCGTTGTTGTCCCTCCAGTAGAGCTTTGTGTGGCCGTGTATATCAACGAATATTTCAAGTATGATCTCGCCCCGCAGATCCGGAAGAGCGTTAACTCTTCCCGATGTGCCCTGTTCGTTGACCCATGACATGGACATGTCGCTCCGCAGTACAACTGCATAGTCATAATGGCCATATTCACTGAATGTATAAGAAGCACAGAAGTCCCCGTTCGCGTCCTGCTGAAGCGGGAGTTCATCCACATTAATGCTGTCTTCCGTGTTGTACTTCCTGTCCCTGGCGGAACTGTATATCCGGATGAAGTAGTTTTTCCCCTCGTCAGGATCAGCAAGCTGAAAGCTGAAGTCGTACTTATCACCCACAGTGAGATTGATGAACTTTGTGGCAAGGGGGGCGTCGTACTCCTTGGGTGAGAATAACCGGTCAAGGATCATGTTCGCCCGGTTTCTGATCTCGTGAATATCATGCCCCGATGTGGCAGTGAGTATCTTAATCACTTCGCGCAGGGACTCATCATCTCCACCTTTTTTGTAAAGCCTTGCGTAATTCTCAAGGTCATGGAGGCCCGCGATGTTTGCGTCGTAGTCGAAGTTAAGCTCATCCCCGATTAGTCTCGCGTTCAGGTTGAATACTATTTCATTTTTTTTCTCTGCGCTGAGTTTTTCAGCTGTGACAGCCGGAAGTTCCTCCCTGTACCTCTCTTCAATTCTTGATGCGTATTCAATTACGCTGTCAACAAGGAGATTCAGGAGTTCAGATGATTCAGGCGGATAAACAGTTGAGTGGTTAAAACCTGTTTCAATGGCACGTTCTTCAACCTCAAGCAGAAATCTGAAAGCATCAAAGAGACGAGGGTCGTGCTTGTATTTCCATTCATTCAGTGTCTCAAAAGTCTTGAGCCCCAGGTATATCGTGGGAACCTCGGCCCATTCAGGACCCTGACCGACGTGTGCTATAACTGTTGTGGCTGGCGACACGTGGTGGAGCGTAGGCCTGCCTGGGAGCTCTTTGACAAAAACGATTCTTCTGGTTGCAACAAGTTTATTCGAGCATTCAGCCGCACCTCTGTGGAATAGGGCAAGGGCATTGATTATCTTAACGAAAAGCCGCGTGTCACCTGAAAGTTTCTCCCTGAAGGAACCCCTGACATCAGTAAAACTGTCCAGCATACTGTTGGTCATCTCGAAGAAACGTTCCCTGAACATCTCAACAGGCTCACCTGCTGCGATTCTTTCAATAACATACTGATCAGGGTAGAAATCGAAAGTCCTCCCCTCCCTGTACGCACGGGAAATGGAGGCTTTTACAAGCTTGTCAGTAATGAGGTTTTCGTCAGATATTCTGAATCTGCTTAAACTTGTGAATGTGCTGTTTTCCAATTCGGGATTCCTGTATTTTTATGTATTTATTTAAATAATACTGAAACTAAATAAAAAAGCAAACAGAAAAGAGGGGCGTTTAAAAGGAATGTTGCTTTTTTGTAATGTAATGTGGGCGNNGAGAACTTTACAGAGGAAAAATGGATATAAAGGAAAAAGTCAGATACTGGTTAAATAGCGCTGAGAGCGATTTTGATGCGTCTCAAGCATTATTTAATAACAAAAATTATCTTCAGATGTCATTTTTCTGCCATCTCACTATAGAGAAAAGTCTGAAAGCATATCACTGGTTAAGAGTTCAATGTGAACCAGCCTACACTCATAACCTTATTAAACTTGCAAAGGATAATGGATTATTTCAACTGCTTTCTGAAGAGCAGAAAGAATTTATTGCATCATTGATTCCTCTGAATATCAAGGGGAGATACCCGGATGACTAGGATACTATTTTAACAAGTCTTACACCGGATGATTTTAAAGGCATACTTAATAAAACCAGGGAGTTTATCGTATGGATCAAAAAGTATATAACGGAGTAAAACTTTTTGCAGAAAGGATAAAGCCTTTCCTTCCAGTAAAGATGATCATATTATATGGCTCTTATGCTAAAGGTACAGAAAGACCTGATAGTGATATTGACGTTGCAGTCGTTGTTGAGGAATTAAATGATAATTGGCTTAAAGTAAACAGCAAACTCTTACTTATATCTTCAGAAATTGACGATAAAATCGAACCAAATCTGATAATCTGTAAAGGCAATAAGAGCGGGTTTGTTGAAAGCATTTTGAAGTATGGAATAGTTATATATGAGAATTCAAAAGTTGCATAAACTGGTGAGTGCAACAGTTAAACATCCGGAGATATGACTGTTTATTCCCGGAACACTTTCAGATATAGCCTGTTTTTTACTCCTGCGAATACCCGTCCACAAATTCAGCGAAACGCTGGGCAACAAGTTTCATCTCATCTATTGCGGGGAGGAATACCACCCGGAAATGATCCGGATTCGGCCAGTTGAAACCTGTACCCTGCACAAGCATTACCTTTTTCTGTTTCAGAAAATCCAGGACGAACTTTGCGTCGTCATAAACCGGTATCTTTTTTGTGTCAATTTTAGGGAAAAGATACATCCCCCCCATGGGCTTAACGCAGGATATCCCCGGAATTGAATTAAACAGTTCATATGAAAAATTTCTCTGTTCGTAAAGCCTTCCGCCCGGAGCAGTAAGGTCGTATATGCTCTGGTATCCGCCGATAGCAGTCTGAATTGCGTACTGCGCGGGCATGTTGGAGCAGAGCCTCATCGACGCCAATATTCCAAGCCCTTCGATAAAATCAGCAGCGGCTTTCTTCTTCCCGCTAATCACCATCCAGCCCACGCGGAATCCGCATAACCTGTGTGATTTGGAAAGGCCGTTCATTGTAATGATGAGAGTTTCATCTGTAAGTGAAGCGGCAGGTGTATGCTTTATTCCATCATACATTACTCTGTCATATATTTCATCAGCAAAGAGAACAAGCTGGTTCTTAACCGCGATTGAAACAATCTTCTCAACAATCTCTTTCGGATACACAGCGCCCGTTGGATTGTTCGGGTTGATCATTACAATAGCCCGTGTTTTCGGGGTGATTTTGCTCTCTATATCTTCGATGTCAGGATACCAGAGGCTCTCCTCATCGCAAAGGTAGTGCACAGCTTTTCCCCCTGCGAGGTTCGCAGCACCTGTCCAGAGAGGGTAGTCGGGCATCGGTACAAGTATTTCATCACCATTATTCAGGAGTCCCTGCATGCACATAACAATGAGTTCACTTACCCCGTTACCAACAATTATATCATCAATGCAGACCCCTTTTATCCCCTTCAGCTGGCAGTCCTGCATAATAGCTTTACGCGCGGCAAAGAGCCCTTTTGAATCGCCGTATGCCTCCGCGTGGCGGAGATTCATTATTACATCCTGGATTATTTCATCCGGCGCATAGAGTCCGAAGGCGGAGGGATTTCCTGTGTTTAGTTTAATTATTGTATGACCTTCACGTTCAAGCTTTGCAGCCTCCTGCACTATAGGACCGCGTATATCATAAAATACATTATCAAGTTTGTTCGATTTCTTTATCTCGTTCACAGAATCCTCCCTGCGCTAAACACTTATCCCGCTATTTTTCCTGAAAAAAGTTGATCAAGGATTAGTTTAACCATAAAATTTACAATTAAAAAATTCCGGAAACATACTGCAAAATTTAAATGTTAAGATATCCTTTCTAAAGCGCAGATTTTTCTCTGCCTTTAAGTCATCATAACTTTAAACTTTTCATATTGAATGCNNTAAATATTGAGTCCTTATCTTAGGAAATTTCACCTTCCAGCCGGTTTTTATTTAAAAAGTAATTGAAAACTATAATCGATTATCGTAAAATGTATTATTGAGTAAGTTGCAGTGCAAAAATTTTCATATAAACAGCTTTCAGGGATTAGGATAGGAAAAACTGTGATGAGCAACAGACAGTTATTCCCGGATTAGCTGAAATAAATAAAAAAACCGGAGGTTTGTATGAGTTTTACGGGAGATTATAAAAAGAAACTGAAAACTCCCGCGGAAGCGGCAAAGATGATTAATTCAGGGGATGCAATTGAGTGTGCACAGTTTAACGGCAGGCCCGTGGCTTTCGAGCAGGCTCTTGCTGCGCGTCACGAGGAGCTGAGAGATGTGGGGATTTTCTTCAGCGTCAGCCTCCCCCCTCTTGCAGAGACATGTAAGTACCCGGAGAGCTTTATTTTTCACGACTGGCACTGGAGCAAGCTCACAAGGATGATACAGTGTATACCCGGCACAAAACCTTTTTATAATCCGGTTGTGTACAGGTACACAACAAACTGGATGAGGGATATACCTGGGCGTGATTTTAATGTAAGGTCTTTCTATTACAATGAGCCCGATAAGGCAAGGGATACAAAGCATGTGTTTGTAATCAGGACTGGTCCCATGAATGCCCAGGGGTACTTTAATTACGGGCTTCACAACTCTTTCCACAATGCTGCCATTGAAGTTGCTGACCTGGTGATACTTGAAGTTAATAATAATGTCCCTGTTGTATTCGGCGGAGCGGAGGAGTCTGTTCATATTTCCCGTGTCCACGTTATTGTTGAGGATGAGGCGAACACACCTCTCTTTGAACCGGAACCGGATCAGCCGAATGAAATTGAGAAAAAAATCGCGGCCAACATAATGCCATATCTTAAAGACGGGGATTGCGTGCAGCTTGGTATAGGCGGACTCCCCACTGCAATAGGGCAGATGGTTGCTGACTCTGATCTTAAAGATCTGGGCTGTCACACCGAGATGTTTGTTGATACATATCTCAACATGTATGAAGCGGGAAACCTGACCAACGCGAAGAAGAACATCGACAGGCACAGGTCTGTCTTTACATTCGCAGTGGGGAGCCCCAAACTTCATGAATTCATGAAGGAGAATCCGGCTGTTGCGTCATATCCCGTTGACTACACCAATGATCCGAAGAAGATTATGGAGCTGGATAATTTTATAAGCATAAACAGCGCTATCGAAGTTGACCTTCTCTGCCAGGTGAATGCCGAGAGCAGTGTTGCAGGTGGTGTGCCGAAGCAGATCTCCGGTAACGGCGGCATGACTGACTTTGTTTATTTCTCTCAGCTTTCAAAGGGGGGGAAGAGTTTCATCTGCATTGAGTCAACTCATACAGACAGGAACGGAAATAAAAAGTCACGCATAGTCCCCGGCTTTGAGCCTCATACTGTTGTTACAATTGCACGTCAGCTTGTTGACTACGTTGTGACAGAGTACGGTGTTGTGCAGATGGGTGGACGTCCTGTATGGCAGAGGGCGGAACAGCTTATAAGCATAGCAAACCCCGATTTCAGGGATGACCTCATTAAAGAGGCAGACAGAATGGGGATATGGAGAAGATCGAATAAGCAGTTGTAATGCAGGTATATCATTGCAGCAATTTAAGCCATCCGGAAGGGTGGCTTTTTTATTTGCGGGGGAGTGGAAACTGTATCTGCATGTTATTTAAGACGAAGCAGTGGTAACACTTGCAGATTATTTTATTTCCTTAACATTTTCATTCCGGGTATTCAGCAGTTTCCTCGATTCTTCAATATAATCTTTCATCCGGTTATAATATGTCGGGGCGGCAAAAAAATCGGGACGGTTTTCATAGTCTTTGCACGGCAGAATATAAAACTTTTTTTTCCCCTTAATTTCGGGAGCATAAATCCAGGTGAGCATATAGTCTGCTTTTGAAACAGTTGTAATACCCTTATCCTTGGTCAGAGTAAGCTGAATCATCTGGCCTCCGTCTGTCTTGGGTGCTTTCTGATTTGCAATAAAGTTACCAAGAGAATAAGCCGCAAACCTGTTTCTCCCGGGCTGGTTTTCCCATATGCTTTTTTGTAATACATGAGGGTGCGAACCGATAATAATGTCTGCTCCGGCATTGAAACAGATATCTGCTAATGCAAGCTGATCGGCATTCGGTTCGTTCTGTTTCTCAATACCCCAATGCAAAAAAAGTATTACAGCATCCGGATTGCTTTTTTTAGCTTCAGCAATATCAGCCTTGAGCCTGTCTTTTCTGATAATGTTGACATGATATGGCGCAGGAACCGGTATCCCGTTTGTTTCCTCCGTGTAGTTAATCAGGGCAATTCTAAAGTTGTTTTTTTCAATGATAAGCGGGGATTTCTTCTTCTTATCTAAGTATGATAAAAATGTTCCGGTATGCAGAATATTTAATCTATCAAGGGTTTTTATAGTACGTTCAATCCCCTTTTTCCCGCGATCTACAGAATGGTTGTTGGCAGTAACCAGCACATCAATTCCCGCATCTTTACATGCTGCGGCCAGTGCATCCGGAGAGCTGAATCGCGGATAACCTGTGTATGGCGGACCGGCTAAGGTCACTTCCAGGTTAGCGATGGCCAGATCAGCAGATGAAATATAACTCCGGATATAATCGAAACACGATGTGTAATCGTATGTTGTTTTGTCTGGCTGCAAAGCTGAACGTATCTGTCCGGAATGGCCCATAATATCACCCATAAACAGAAGGGTAAGGCTGTCACTATTTGATCTATTCTCCACAGCCTTTTCATCAGCATCGCCGGTTTTTGTTTTCTGATCATCTACGATATATGAGCTGCGGGACTCCGGTAGTGAAGATTCTGCATGAATATAATTTCCGGTAAAAACGAGTGAGATAAAAAGGCAAATAGCTGTGATAACCGTCTTTCTCATGTATGGTTTCTCCTGAAGGAAACTGTTGTATTACAATTTTATAATTATTAATCTTAACGATGCAAACATTTATTTTTTAACTCCTGATAATAAAAAACCCCGCAGATGCTGATTGCGGGGCCCTGTAATTTTTTTATAGATATGAATTTATTCAGTTACTGTAAAATCATATCTATTGTTTATTTTACCGGTTACTTTACCGTTACTGTATGTACCAACCCAGTTTTCATTCCACTGTCTGTTGTAGATGTAAACTTTTCCATCCTTAACTTCACCGTCGAGTTTTGTAGTGCCTGCTGCTCTATTGTTGAAGTTAACCTGATCAAGATTAAATTTTGTACCGGATACAGATGTTACCTTTATTGTACCGGTCTGCCCTGCGCTTGTATTCCATTTCAGGGTTTTACCATTTGTAAATGGAGCAGTTGAAGCAACAGTTGACACGTTTACCTGTGAGTTAAGAGCGGTCAGGGTAAATTTATATGCGGGGCATGAAAAATTTCCCGGAGATGTCTGAACAAGAGTCTCGGCTGACCATTTTGCCCATTTGAGAACCAGTGTTTTACCGTCAAAAGTCCATGTGCCTGGATCGCCATTGCTTTTACGTTTGTAAGTACCATCTGCGTTGATGATAAGATTGTCTGTCCAGTGCCTGTGTACACCCTGGTACTCGCCAGCCGGAAGAGCTACATTCGCAGCAGTTTTTACAACAACAGAGTCAGTTATTTTAAAAGTATATTTAGCGGAACCTGCCACAAGGTTACCGGAAATTTCATTTCCTGAAACTGTTCCTTCCCATACTTCTTTCCATTGACCTGTGTTTATTAATGCTATTTTGTTACCGCCGTCAAGAATTGCGCCATAAAGCTTAATGGTACCGGCAGCTTTATTCTTATCGTTAGTCTGTTGAGCTTCAAAATATTGTCCGTTTACAGCGACTATTTTCATTGTTCCGTTTTGTCCTGCACTTGTTGACCATGATAACACTTTGTTGTTTGTTATCATTTGAGCAGATAAGGGTGAAACTATAGCTAAAAAAGCAGCAAGAGTAATCAGGTATCTTTTCATGAAAGCCTCCTCGTATA
>DINC01000176.1:16529-38158 GCA_002425885.1 Spirochaetia bacterium UBA5550
CCTTAAATTTACATTAATTCTGTATTGACAAAAAAAGGTATAACATGGTGCCTGTATTTATGAGTGATATTGAAAAAATTATCAGGTCATCAAGATATATCATTTTACTCGCATGCTCCTGCTTTATTATCTATCTGGTCTTTCTTTTAGTGTCATACCTGTCCGCAGTTAATCGTTTAGAGAGACAATTTGAAGATTCCACATTCCCTAAACTCACAGAAATGATTGACCACAGGATTGATCTGTTTTTTAAGCCATCAGTTAAAGGGCTCTCCCTGTTGTCTGAAACACTTAACTGGCGTGATATCATGCAGACTGCGGCATCTGATCCACGGTGGCTTAAGTCCCGGATGAAAGCATGGGCAGCAGAACTTGAGGTAAGCTCTATCGGCGTCTCAGACAGGGATAGAAGAATTGTCTGGGATTACTGGTCTGATAAACCTGTTGTTCTGGACCCGTCACTCCCCCGCGATGAATGGTTTTTTGATTTCTGGAAAAGAGAAAGAAAACCGGACTGGACATTTACAATTTATTCAGAACATCTTTCAAAAGATTACCAGCTGTATATTGACCGTTTAATACGGGACAGCAGCGGACGTCCTATCGGGAGTATTGCTGCACAGATTCCGCTTTTCAGGCTGAGAGAACTGTTATTGCAGATACTCAGCGAAGGTGAACGGGTAATTATTGTTGATGAAAATGCCAACACGTTAATAGAAATTTCACAGATGGAAACAGGGGAGGGTGTTAAAACTTTCAGCCTTAGAGATGCCAGAATTAAAAAGAGCAGTCAAAATGCGGGAGACCTGTTAGTCGGGAATATATTATCACAGGCAGGTGACTATGGCCGTCTTAAAACAGGCAATGAAAAATCTTTTTATAAAAGGACACGTCTGTTTAATGGCGCATTAACCTCCCTGGTTGTGATGGACACCAATTATCAGTTAATGAATGAACGGGATCGATTGATTAAGGACCTGATTCTTTCATTCGCAATTTTTACTCTTTTTATTGGCGGAATGTTAATAACTGTGATGCTTTTTACTCAAAGGCTTAAAACTCTTGCAATAAAACTTGAGACAGGTAAATCGAAGTTTGAAGATCTTCTGTTTATAATCACTCATGGTTTCGCAAATGAAATTCTCGTTCTTCAGAAAAGTTTAACAGGGATACCTGACAGAGTCTCAACTCAGATTTATTTACGACTCTGTGAGATGTCTCTTATGATACAGAATACAGTCAACGCAGCGCGGCTTGATAAAAACAAAGATCTGATAATCTCAAAGTCTTACGATTTTGCATGGCAGTGGGAAAAACTGACAGGTAATTTTAAACCTTTATCAGAGGGGAAGGGACAAAAATTCCTGAGCTCCCCGGCAGTTGGCTGCATGATAAATAATGATGAGGAGATGGTGTACCAGATCCTGGCAAACCTTGTTTCGAATGCAATAAAATATTCTCCGCCGGGCGGTGAGGTCAGGCTGAATGCCGGGGTTGAAGGGGACACTCTTTTTATAACTGTAAGCGATTCCGGTCCGGGATTTATTCCTGAAGATAGAGAAGCGCTGTATTCCAAATTCAGAAAGCTCAGCGCGAAACCGAGCGGAGGGGAACGCTCTACAGGGCTTGGCCTCTACATTGTAAAACAGCTTGCAGATGCATGCAATATCAGGCTTACACTGTCACAGGGGAGTAGTGAAGTTTGCGGAGCCCTCTGGGAGCTTGAGATTAAAACAGATCAGGCAGGAGTATAGCAGTATCCTGTGCCGCGATGGTTTTCGATTTTCCCTGCGTCAACCCCTGATTCTTTGAGAATCTTTTTTACCCTGTTCATGTTTACCCAGATGGAATTGTCAGTTACATACGAACCCTTCCATATAATCTGTCCGATTTTTTCCCTGCTGTATACTTTTCCGGGATTCATTGCGAGAAGGCTGATTATATCAAATGCCTTTCCGCTGACATCGAGCGATTTGCCGTTACAGAATATCTGGCGCGTATTCCTGTCAATCAGCAGATTACCACAGTGAATCTGACCTGATTTGTTTGAGTCATAGTCACGCAGAGAACGCTTAATCCGTGCTAATGTCTCTCCATCATGGTAGGGTTTTGTTATAAAATCCTCCGCCCCCAGCTTAAAACACTCCAGACGCTCAGCCATGTCAAGCGTGGATGAAACAACAATTATATGGAGATCCGGGTTAACCTCAAGAAGCTGCGGGATAATAAAACGGCCGTTAATATCCGGAAGCCCGAGGTCAAGAAGTATAAGAGATATTTCACGCGATTTGACAGCTTCAACTGCGGGGAGAGCCGCGTCTGCTTCAATATAGGCGTATCCCTCTTTTGTGAGTATTCTTACAAGAGATTCGCGATCTGTATTCTGATCGTCAACAATCAGGATTGTAGGTTTATTTTCCATTTATATATTCAGCTTTTAAGGTTTATATCAATAGAGCATTATATCTGTCAAATAGTAGTTAACTGATTTAAGGAAAAATTAAGGAAGAGTTAAGGGGAGGCAGGATTTCATCGATTGACAGAGGATGAACCGGGTGTATTTTATATAGTAAAGATGTTATTTTAAATGAAGAGGACATATATGAAAAAAAGTCTTATTTTTGTTCTTATAACANNTCTTTTACATCAACGGGCTCTACCGCTCCAAAATTTTTAAAGAAAGCGAAAGATAAAATAGCAGGCAAAGATAATAAGAAAAAGAAAGAAAATAAAGCCGCTCCGGTTCCGGTTGCAAAAGATACAGTACTTGTAAAAGGTTTAAAAATCAGCTGGTGCGGTAATGAGGTAACAGACGATGGATCGATCACTATACCCGGTCTGCAAGGCGTTACTCTTCCTGTTAAAGGGGGTAAATTTGATCTGGTTGTAGCGGTAAATCCCGCTTTTGGTGACGAATGGGGATTAAATCAGCAGTCAGGTTTCTCAGAGCTTGACTTCGGTTCTGCAAAAGTGAATTCATTCCGGATTATATATTTTTCAAACAGTAATACTTCAAAAAGCAGAGAAGAAACAGCAGACGGAAGAGGCGGTTTACCCTTCAGTATTTATTATTCAGACAGCGATGTCAAAGGTACAATTGACGGGGAACCTGTTGAGTTGAAAAAAGGATGGAATATTATCGGCGATAAGACTCAATTAGAAGTCAGTCTTATGTGTGCCGGCTGAAAGTAAGCTTTTATAAATGGGCATATTTTTTTGCCCGTTTATAAAGTCTGGAAAATGAAATTATTCTGTATGATTTCCTGCAAAAGTTGTTATATTTTTACATGGTTCTGCAAAATTCCAGTTTAAAAAAAATATAGAGGAAGTGATGAAAAAAATATTTACTGCCGCATCTCTGATGTTATCTATTTTATTTTTTAGCCAGAGTGCCTTTGCTGTAACTGTAGCGCCATTAATTGAAGCAGTCTGGAAAAAGGACAGGGCGAAGGTGGAGCTTCTTATAAAACAGGGAGCTGATGTCAATGGCAAACATGAAGATACTGTCCTGGTCACAGCTATTGATACAAGGCCTGAACAGTTTGACATCGGAATAGTGAAGATGCTTCTTAATGCTAAGAAGATCGATATCAATAAATACAGCACAAGGCCAATGGGTGCTTATTCATGGCACCGGACTCCGCTCATTGCCGCTGTCTATACAGGGAACATTGAAGTGGTTAAGCTTCTTCTTGCAAAGGGCGCGAAGGTGAACCTTACGGATCAGCATTTTCCTACATCAAATATTATAGGACCTCAGCCGCTCAATACAGCACTGCATTACGCGGCAGAAAAAGGATTTTATGACATAGCACGGCTCCTCATTGATAAAGGCGCAAATATCGAGCAGCTGAATTCAACAGGGATAAGCCCTCTCATTGCTTCTGTATACTTAATCACGAATGAGTCCAAAGCAGTGGATAAAGAGAATGCAGTGAAAACAGCGGCTCTTCTTCTCGACAGAGGCGCCGGGGTTGACAACTGCAAGTTTTCACCCAATACAAAATTTCTTAAAATAGATCTTCCGGAAGGGGCTCCAACCACTCTGAATCCAAATGGCGTAATAAGGGGCGGCGGGGGGATAACTCCTCTTTACTACGTTGCTCTTAATGGATTTGTTGAAGGAGCTAAGCTCCTGCTCGACAGGGGGGCGAAAATCGGGTTTCAGCACTACGTTTCTAAAGCCACTCCCATCATGGCTGCCGCCTCAGCTGACAAAACAGAAATGGTGGGGTATCTTCTTGACAGAGGTGCGGATATTGAATCTGCCGATGTATTGGGGACCAACGCCCTTCTTCTGGCCGCAAACGGGCTAATGTATAACACAGCTGCACTCCTTCTCGAAAGGAAGGCCAATGTTAACGCCTTTGTTAAAACTACCGGCGATAACGCGCTTATGTATGCAATTAATCAATCCCGTAAGGAGAAAGAGAAAGAGAGCATAAGAATGATGAACCTTCTGATTGATAAAGGGATAAACATAAACTTTCAGGGCCCCCAGGGAAATACTGCGCTGATGTATGCAAGCGGATGGGGCGTTGTTACTAAAAATCCTGAGAGGGCAAGGATTCTTCTCGATAAAGGCGCGAAGGTGAATTTACAGAATAAAAAAGGTGAAACAGCGCTGATGATGGCTGCAAACCGGGGGCATGTGGAGACTGCAAAGCTCCTGATTGAACGCGGAGCAAATCTTGAGCTGAAGGATAAAAATGGACGTACTGCTTTAATGAACGCATCAGCAGCAACCATTGACCTTAAAAGTACAAACACCGATTTCCCTGAACTTGTGAAACTCCTGCTTGATAAAGGGGCGAACATTAATGCTAAAGATAAAAATAACAGTACTGCGTTATCTCTTGCTAAAAAAAACGGACATAAAAAAATAGTAGCTGTTCTTACCGCAAAGGGTGGAACAACTGATGCATCAGAAAAAAAGGATGAATCGGGTAAAGCCATTATCGGTACATGGGAGGGGCTGCAGAATTCAAATCCCTATGACCTGCATCGTTTCACATTTAAAAGCGATAACACCTGGACTTATGAAATTAAAGCAACTGCGGCAATGCTGAAGCAGATACCAAAATCACAGCAGAAGTACCTTGCTGATTCTTATAAGACCAGGGCTAAACAGCAGGGTGACAAGGGTACCTATTCTTTCAGGGAGGAGTGGCTTGTTTTAAAGACAAATTCGTTCTTCAGTCCGGAAAGGGTCTTCGGATGGAAGGTTGCAAAGGGGAAACTTAACCTGAACGGCACAGAGTTTATCCTTACAAAAGTAAAATAAAGAGGCATATTGCTGATTTCGAGGCGTTCGTCTCACTTTCCGAGGCGTTCGTCCCGGATTTTGAGGCATCCGTCTCATTTTTAGAAGGATTCATCCCGGTTTTAGAGGGATTCATCCCAGTTTTAGAGGCATTCGTCTCAGTTTTAGAGGGATTCGTCTCACTTTTAGAGGCATTCATCTCAGTTTTAGAGGGATTCGTCTCATTTTTAGAAGGATTCATCCCGGTTATAGAGGCATTCATCTCACTTTTAGAGGGATTCGTCTCAGTTTTAGAGGCATTCGTCCCGGTTTTAGAGGGATTCATCTCACTTTTAGAGGCATTCATCCCGGTTTTAGAGGCATTCGTTTCACTTTTTGATGCGTTCGTCTCAGTTTTAAAGGCCACGTTGTCACTTTCAGGGATTTTCTGCGTAAAAAAACAGCATATATCATGAAGCCTTAAGCGCTCCTTTTGGAAAAGAGCTTGTTTTTTATCCAACCGGATTTCATAAATTCTTAATTTTCAATTCATCGATAAGAGCCGGAAGTTTAAAACCATGAAAAGACTAATCCATATAATCATTATAGTAGTATCTCTCTCTGTTACAGATTGTGGAGGAGCAAATAATTCATCTTCTTCATTACCTGAACATTTTATACCAGATGGGACTCCCTGGGTCAGAACCATACCTGAACCTTTGAGAACATTTTATGTTTCACCATCAGGTACAGGGGGGAGTGGTACAGAACAGACCCCCATGAGCCTGGAATCTGCTATTGACATCTCTAAGCCCGGTGATCTTTTTCTTCTTAGTGCGGGTGAGTATACAGGAGTATTTAAACTTAAAAAAAGCGGAACAGAGGATGCTCCTGTGGTGTTTGGCGCGTATAGAGGGGAGCATGTTAAAATTAGAGGGGGCTTTGAAATATCAGGGGACTATACGTACATACGGGGTATGGAGTTCACAGATCCCGGTGATACAAGTGAACAGGGTACGCTTTCCATAACCGCGAAGGGTGTGATGATTATCAACAATGTTATACATGCCGAAGGTTACGGCACATCACTCAGCTCATGGAATAAGGCTGACCAGATAATATACGGCAATATCATTTACAGCGGCCACCATAATATCTATACGCAGAACAGCGCTGCAAATGGATACAGGTACTTTGTGAACAATATCAGCATGGATGCAAAAACAGACATCAACGGTAAAAACGGCCCCTTTGAGTTTCATGCATATGCAGAGGGTGGAGATGTCAGCAGTTTCTATATCCGCAATAACATCTTTGCCAACTTTGCTCAAAACGGAGGGCGGCTTCTTATCGGCGGGAAGAACAGCACACCCAATGATCTTCATGTGCTGATAAACAACTATTTCTATAACACAAGTCTTGCCATGGGGTACCGCCGCCCTGTGCAGGCTTATATATCGGGGAACTATCTTGCTGATTCCAATCTCTCTTATGAATATTTCTGGGGAGAGGGGGAGAAAAAGTTCCCGGAACCACCTGTTATAGTGGTTACTGATAACAGTATTATTATGAAAGATAATAACAGGCATCAGGTGCATGTAAGAACATCAGCTTATGCAGTGGACGGCAACCGCAAAGACGGCATCCCCGGAATACGCTCTGAGGATATCTGGGACCGCAATGTCTATTCACCGGGGTTTTTAGGATGGATTCATGCTGCCGGGCTGGATAATAAATATACAGCGGACCTTGACAGCTGGAGAAGAGAAACAGGGAGCAGGGGCAATGCCTTTGATCTTAACGGGAAAGAGATCCCTTATCCTGATAAAACTGTGGTTGCGGTTATTCCGAATGAATATGAAAAGGGGCGCGCCCACCTTGCTGTATTCAATTACGGGAATGAGGATCCAGTGAAAGCTGATCTCTCCGGAGTTTTATCCATGGGCAGGAGTTTCAGAATTATGAATGCTAAGGATGCTTTTGGTGAGCCTGTTGCTTCCGGAGACTACAGCGGAGGCGCAGTGAGCATCCCTGTTAATAAGGCTTTCTTTTCAGCTTTTCTTGTTCTTTCCGGTGAATAGAGTGTGGCATTAAACTGAAAAATTTATTGGAGCAGGCATTTTCAGATGTATTCAATAGAACACAGCATCCTTGATTATATTATAACTGAGGATGATCTCCGGTTATATAATCCATATCTTAAAAAACTGAAAAAGATTATTGATGATAACAGGCATATGGAAAAGAGAGAACTTGCTGATCTCCTTTTCTCCCTGCGTCACGATATTGTCACTGAATACAGCTTCACAATTCCATATTATGACATTTTAAAAAAGGCTGCTTCATTTTCTCCAATCGTTGAAATAGGAGCAGGGAGCGGGTACTGGGCAAGGTGCCTCAGTGAGCTTGGCGCGGATGTCATTGCTTACGACAGCTTCCCCCCGGGTGAACAGATCTTCTGGGAATGGGAGAAGAGTAACCCCTGGTTTGATGATCACTGGTTTGGCATTATTGAAGGAGATGAGTCTGCTGCCGCGCATCACCCGGACAGAACACTTTTCCTTGCATGGCCGATGCCTATGAATCCCATGGCGTATAACACTCTGGCTAACTATAAAAATGCCGGAGGGCTTACGCTGATTTATCTCGGAGACCCGCACCCCGCGTCATCCGGTGATGAGCATTTTTATCGCGAACTTGAGAAGCATAAGCTGGTTGATGAAACTGATCTCTACAGCTGGCCCGGTATTCACGAAAAGCTTTTAATTTATTCGCTTGAGTGAAAAAAAAGTTTAAAAAGTGCCTGTTTAAAGCGAATATCATGTGTTTAATCAATCATATTTAGTTGATAGACAGGTTTTTTGATATATAATATAAGCAGGAGGATTAAAATGCCGGTAATTTCCATGTTTTATGGCATTATTGTAAGGATGTTTAAATTAGCGGTTAACGGTGAGCATACTTTTAAAATACGCCCTCTGGATTAGGAATTAAAGTTATGAAAAAAATAAGCGAAATAAAAATACTTGAAGCATACAGTATTTCTGTTCGCTTTGATGACGGTTTGGAAAAGATTTGTGATATTACACCCTTCCTTGAAAAAGGTGATTTCAGAGAATTAAAGGATATGTCATTATTTAAAACAGCCAGGCCAATAAAATGGGGGATCGAGTGGTCAAATGGACTTGATCTTAGCGCTGATACTCTTGATATAATTGGCAAACCTGTAAAGTAGCAGGCAGGTTCTTTCTTTAATCCTTTCTCCCCGTAATAACAACCTCGCAGCAGTCTGCTCCCTGGTTAAGATTTTTTGTATGCTGTACGTCAATTTTTAAACTGTCGCCAAACAGAGCCCTTGCTATACCCTGGTATGTTTCCACTGTGACTATACCGCAGTCGGCAATTCCCGCTTTTGCAATGGCTTTCTGTGTCTCACACTCTGTGACCCGCACAATGATTTTATCTCCTTCAAGGGTGACCTCTCTCCCCTCAATCTTCAGAACACGGCTCAGGGCATTCATGGCGTCAAGAAAACTCTGGGGCCATACAGGTTCAGGAATATGTGTCTTCTGCAGCCTTCTGCCGAATACATACGAGAACTGTTTCCATGCCTCAACATCCATCTCCCAGGCTGTTTCTATTCCGTATTTTTTCGCAAGGCCCAGAAACCAGGCGCCATCCATGCGTACAAATGAGTATTGTAAAAGGTCAATTATCTCTTTATCATTAAATTCCATTGGCTCAGTTCTCCCCGGTGAAAATTATCTGTAAATATTCACCGGATGTTTTCATATCAGGCAGAAGATGTCAAGCAGTAGCCTGAACTGAAGTATTATAATACGCGTGAAAAATCCTTGAAATACATTATATATATAGAGTCCTTTAACCCGGCATTAAAAAATTCAGATTTTGAATTTTTTTTACTTTTGAGGTGACAGGTTCAGCACTGATAAGTGTTAAAGTAATATGTATGAAAAAATTAAAAAAGGAATCCCTCATGTATCGCATTAAAAAGTGGAGTATTTCCACAGCATTGTTCCTGCTGATTGTCCCCGCGCTATCCTATGCGGAGCAGTATTCAATCCAGGGGAACATTATTGACAGCACAACAAAAAAGAATGTTTCATTCGCACTTGTTATAGTACAGGAGGCGGGCCTTGTGGTAAATGCGCCGCAGGGTAAATATTATATTGCTCTCCCCAAAGCGGGGAGGTATACCGTGAAGGTGCAGTCCCAGGGGCTCCAGGTGGTTACAACTGCTGTAACTGTTGAGGGGGCTGTGACAAGGGACTTCCAGATGCTCCCTTATACCTCAAAAGGTTCGGGAGTAGTCATCAGGGGGGAGAGGGATATACAGAAGGTATCCAGGCACACCATGACTGTGAAGCAGATTAAAGAGGTCCCTGCTTCTTTCGGTGATTCACTGAACGCGCTCACTGCTCTCCCCAGCGTATCACGGCCCACGGGAATTTTCGGGCCGCTGATTATACGCGGTTCCGATTCAGCTGTAAACGGATATTTTATCGATGATATTCCGGTGTTTAATCCGATGCACTTCGGAGGGTTTCATTCGGTTATAAATAATGATCTGATCAGGGAGATCGATCTTTACGCTTCATCATACCCGTCACAGTTTGCCAATGCACAGGGCGCGATTATCAATATAAATACAATTGATGAAGTCGATAAAGCTGGGGGAAATGTTGATGTGGGGCTTATCTCAGCCAGTGCTCTTGTTAAACAGCCTGTCATTGAAACAACTTACGTTGACGGTAAGGAGAAGAAGGAGAATAAGGGCTACGTCATTGCAGCGGGCAGGGTAGGTTACCTGACACTTTTTATCCCTCTTTTTTACGAGCATGTGCTGGACCAGGATATTGAGCAGGTGGTGGAATATTATGATTACCAGTTCAAGGGGAGATATGATTTTAACAGCCGGAATTCATTGACATTCCTTATGTTCGGCAGTAAAGACAAACTTGATCTTATTTATAACGACGATGCAATGGAAGAGGGGGACGATCCTCTTTGGGAGGATATGGAGTGGAAACAGAACCAGCAGTCGCATAACTCCGGTGTGTATTACACTTTCAAGCCCGGTAAAAAGTTCAGTAACACGCTGATGGGCTACGCAGCAATGACCCTGTTCCACAGGTGGGCTGAAATTCCGAAAGCAACATCATCCTGGGCTAAGGATGTGGGAACAGATTCCAAACCTTATATATTCGGTGTGAAAGATAAAATGAGATGGGAGTGGTGGGAATCGCATGCTGAATTCCGTGCAGGTTTAGAGGCAAACTACTACAGGTTTGATGCTGAGGGGAAGATTTTATTGCCTAAGGAGTATTTTGATGAGGGATTAGATCCCAACGATCCTGATCAGGTTGTAACAATTGAACTGGATGAGACTATTGAAAACTATACATTCGTGCATTACATTGAGAATAAGTTTACATTCGGATGGCTAACACTTGTGCCTGGTTATCATTCAGAATACCTTGAGAGAACCGGTTCCTGGGTCTTTGATCCGCGGGGAATGGCCAGTATAACTTTTCCTTCAGGTACAACCATAGGTGCAGCAGGGGGATGGTACAGTCATTTTCTCCAGACAAACGGAACATATTTTAATGAAACACCTCTTCTTGCTAAACTCGATTATCTTGACCCCCAGAGATCTTTGCACAGGTCTGTGAGTTTTGAACAGAGGATATCGGACTATACATTGAAGCTGGAGGGATTCAGCAACAGGTTTTGGGATATCGTTGATTCAGAGGAGTGGACTGACTCAGACGGAACAGTGAAAAATTTCAGAAACAACGGGAAGATGAAGACTCAGGGTTTTGAAATTATGGCAAAGGTGAGCGATGAAAAGGAACAAGGTCTTTTCGGATGGACAAGCTACACTTATACGCGGGCAAAATATAAGTCAGGACTTTTTACTGATACGTATGGTGATGAATGGATCACTGCCTGGTCTGAACAGAGTCATGTACTGAAGACTGTTGCAGGTTATACAATGGGAAATCATACAGTAAGCGGCAGGTTCCAGTTTAATTCGAGTTTACCTTATACACCGGTTATAGGGAGTGACGAGGATGAGGATTATTTTACATCAACCGGTAAAAAAAGATATGTTCCGTTGTACGGTAAAAGATATTCAGAACGTCTTTCCCCTGAGCACAGGCTTGACGTGAGGTACAGTTATAAAACTAATTACAAGTGGGGACATCTGAGCTGGTATGTTGAGATTATCAATGTATATAATTTCAGGGGTGAGGAACTCAAGTATGATTATACCAAGGGAACCTGGGAAATAGAAAAATCAAAAGATATAGCAATGATACCGAACTTCGGTGTTGAGGCGAAGTTCTAAAACAAAAAACCAAAGCCCCCTCCGGGGGTGCGGGGGAAAAAAGAAAAGGAGCGTTTTATGAAGCAGATAAAAATTATATTTCTAATGGCAGCATTAACAATAATACTCGCCGGGTGCAGTACATCACCTGTATGTGTAACATCATCCGTGACTCCGATGAATGAAAAAACGGTTGCTGAAAATCTTGGTAAATGCAGCGGGACCGATACAGCATACTCATTTCTGGGGCTCTTCATGTTCGGTAGGCCTGATCTGGATCTCGCGATAAGAGACGCACTTAATGAGAAGAAGGGTGATACTTTGATTAATGTCAGGTGTTATGAGACTACACGCTATTTTCTTCTCTTCGGCACAAACACCGTTGTTGTAGAGGGTGAGGCGATAAAATTCGGATCTGACGAAACACCGGTTAAAGGGAGAGGGAGATGAGAACTCAAGTGAAAACAGTTCTCCCGCTGCTTTGCGTATTTACAGTTTTATTTTTTACAGGCTGCATCTACAGTAAATCACATCCCGCAGGTATTGAACCAAGCGCGAAGTTTATGGAGTCGGTAAAATATGAGGTTATCGGAGACGGAGAGGGGAGCGCAAGCAGTTTTACACTCTTCTCTGTGATACGTGTAACACCTGCTCTTAACAGCAGCGAAGCAGTGGATGAAGCTGTAAAAAGCAGGGGCGGGGACAATCTTATTGAAGCTCTATTTACAAAAGAGAAGAGAGTTTATATTATAGGGACTGTTNNTATAATACATGTGAAGGGGAAGGTTATCAGGTATTTGAAGTGACCTCACCATCCCGGTAATTCTGCATAGCCCCTCCGGGGTGGGGGAGTAAAGAATTAATAAGAAGCTTAAATTTTTTAAACACAAAAGAGGAAAAATGGAAAATCTACTTACATTAGGCGAAACAGGAATATTTTCAATCATGGGACTTGCGAGTGTAATCGCTCTTGCAGTGGCAATTGACCGCGGGCTTATATTCAGACACAACGCGAAGATAGGTGAAAAGATATTTAATGAAATAATAGCGAAACTGAGGATTGGTGATGTTGAATCACTGGGGATTTATATTGAACAGTTTCCTGAGTCAGTATATGCGAGGTTTGCAGCGTTTATAAAAGAACATTACAAATCCGGCGAAATATCCCTGGGCCACATGATGGAGGGTAAACTTATAGAGGAGAGGATGTTCCTTGAAAAGAGAATTATTATTCTCGCGTCTCTTGGGAATAACGCCCCGTTTATCGGACTTCTCGGTACAGTTCTCGGTATAATAAAGGCATTCTATAATCTTGGAACTCTCGGTAATACCGGCGCTGAGGTTGTAATGAGGAGTATTTCAACAGCGCTCCTTGCAACAGCCTGCGGTCTTCTTATCGCTATACCTGTTGTTATGCTGAACAACTACTTCAGCAAGAGGCTTAAGAATATAATGCAGAACCTTGAGATTTTATCAAAAGAGGCTCTGGCAAGTGTGTCGAAATAAGGAGGCATTATCATGGGAATGGGATCATCAAAGGATGAAGATGGAGTAATAAGTGATATAAACATCACACCGATGGTTGATGTAATACTGGTTCTCCTCGTTATATTTATGGTTACAGCGAACTTTCTGAAAAAAGAATCGATCAATATTAACCTGCCGAAGGTTGCAGCTGCTGATTCCAATGTAAAGGAGTCGAAGCAGGTTGCTGTAACCAGGGAGGGTAAGTTTTTTCTTGAGGGGAGGGCAATTACTGAATCAGGGCTCATGGATGAGATTACACGTGAGGCAAAGTACAGGCCAAATATGCGGGTAACTCTCTCAGCTGATGAAAATCTCTCTTACGGTACAGTATCAAAGGCTATGGGTATACTTCGGAAATGCGGAGTCACAAGAATGGCCCTGTCGGTTAAAAGGTAGGGGGATGACGTGATGGATGAATCACTCATCATACATATTAAAAAAAGGAAGATCCGGATAAAACATCTTTTCCGTGTATCAATCGCGGTCTCATTGTGTGTGCATCTTGTAATCGCGGGGCCCTATTTCGTAGCAAGATTCGCCAATGCTTCAGTTGATGAAAACATGGTTAACGGTTTTGAGCTTGAGCGTCCTGACCTGGAGCTTGATATTCCGCCTGAGCTAATAGGCGGAGACTCTTCACCGGCGCATGTTGATAAACAGGAGTGGGTTGAGGGCACAAAGAAAGATGGTGATGATCCTGAAGATAAAGAAATTAACACAAACCAGATATCCGGAGACGGAACAGATAAAGACGGGTACCTCTTCTCTTTTAACGGGGATACACCTCCGCGTGCAATTGTTGATTTTGATTTAAGGCAGTACTACCCCGAGGAGGCAAAGTCTGCAAATATAAGGGAGTACCAGATTACTGTGCTTGTGCAGATAGATGAAAACGGCGGCCTTATCTCTTCAAATATCGCATCAGGGAAGGCTCCTTACGGGTTTAACGAACAGGCGCTTAAGGCTGTGAAGAGGATGCGGTTTTCTCCGGGATACAAGAGCGGCAAGAGGGTAAAGATGGCTCATTATCTCCCGGTAACGTTTACACTGGAATAGCTAATCATAAATTTTCCGGCCCCATTATTCAGGGGCTTTTAGAAATTTTTGAAAAAAATATAAAAGAATAAATTGTATGATCGAAAATAATAACGTTCCGGAATGGGATATACTGACAGCTTTCGGGCTTCCTCTTAACAGCAGGAATGAGGCCGGTTTTATCCCTGATTATAAAACTGTTTTTGATAATATGATTTTTGCCTCACGTTATCTTGCAGGGTCTGCTTCCAGGGACAGGTATTACGAATCATTCAAGGCTCTTCTGGTCTCTCTCAGAATTCATTATCCCACTGAGTTCAGTAAAATTGAAAAGCCTCGGGATTGAATCTCTCTGAATCATTTCATCTTGATGTTATTACCGGGCGTGATATAAAACTGAGGAATATTTCTTTCGCATTAATAAGCAGATACTACAGGGAGATAAAACTATAAATAAAAAGCTCTCAATTTCATGAGAGCTTTTTATTACTAAAATATTGTGCTTCAGTATCAGCCGAGCGGAAGGAATTCCTTACCCATTTTCTCGTTGAGAATTTCTGCAAGAGCTGTGTAGAATGCGCTTAAGCCGCAGAAGATACCTTCATAACCTGCGATTGTTCCTATTAGTTCGCTTTCAAAGAAATCCCTTGCTGCAAGAAGGAAGAACAGAATTGCAAGTGAAAGGAAAATAGTCTGTGTTGCTTTGTTGCCGTTTCTTGTACCGAGGTACATGAAGAATGTGAAGATTCCCCATACTGTGAAGAAACATCCCATTGAGAAAAGATTTGGCGCGAAAGCAGCCCATGCAGGAACTTTCGGTATAAGAAGAAGAAAAACAAGAAGGAGCCAGAATGCTCCGTAAGACATAAATGCTGCCTGACCGAATGTGTTACCTTTCTTAAATTCCATAGTACCTGCTATAAGCTGGGCGAGTCCGCCGAAGAAAACACCCATCCCGAGAATCATCGCATCAAGGGGATAAAAGCCGGCATTGTGTAAATTAAGAAGAATGGTAGTCATCCCGAATCCTAAGAGGCCCACTGGAGCCGGATTCGCCAGATTTTCATTACTCATAAAAAATCCTCCGTTTTTTATATTTTCTAGAGTGCATAATATCACAGTAAAGAATATAAAATCAACTCAAATTTGTATCTTTTATGCCATTTCTCTTCAATTTTTTATAATAATCCATATCCGGTTTATATGTTAAAACAGGTAATTTAATCCTGAAGTTGCCGCCTGGTCAGCTCAAGATAAAATATAAAAAGGCTTTTTATATTTTATCTTGAGTTTTCAAAAGACAGGATATTCTTTTTACCTGAAAACAGACCCGTTGGTCGGATTTAATGGTTGACAAAACCTGCTCTCTTTATGAGAAACTGGCGCTTCATACTTTCGCGGAACTCAAACGGGAAGCATGCGGACGCCGGTTGTCCTCATGCTTTCTGTGATAATAAAAAAACGGAGAATCGTATGGAAAATTCTGCAAAGAAAGGCTGGATCGTTACCTTCAGCGGTACCGGTATCAACCTTGCTCTGGGTATCCTTTACGCGTGGAGCGTAATCAAGGGGGGGATTCCGGACTGGTGAGCAGAATAAAAATGGAGAGGCTGTTCCGGAAGGGCAGCCTCTCTTTTGATAATGCTACTTAACCAGATCACCCACAACTTTAACAACCTGGTCAATGTCAGCCTGCGTGGCAGGGTGGTGTTTATCCATAATTTTCATGTATTTAACTTTGGAATCTTTCCCCACTATTATGCATATCGACTTATTGTTGCAGTCGCCAAGTCCCCATGAACGGGCAACTGTAAGGTCAACATCTGTAAGGATTGTTGAGTTATACTTGGCAATCTTCCCTCTGACAATTTTTCTTATGAGCCAGTTCGGTGCAACTGAATCTTTCAGGTTCGCTATACCTATACCGCGATTTTTTGATTCAGGAAAATTCTTTGCTTTAAGAGCGTCGGCCATAGGATCGCTGAGATCGGATGCTTCTGCGTCATTATAAAATATTGTGAGCACTTTTGATCCGAAATCCGGGATTGATGAAGGCTTATCATTTGCATCCCTTATGTTAAGATTGCTGAGAGCCTGGTTTACGGATAATGCGTAAAGTGCTGCAGTACCTGAAACTAATGCTGCGCACAGACATAATGCAAGAATTCTGAAATTTCTTCTCATGATTATTCTCCTCTGAAGTTTATTTTTTTGCCCGGAAAGAGCCTGAATATCTTAAACTTCAAAAAAAAGGGATTGTCAATAAAATTTGAGTTTTACTATATCTAAATTATCTGATNNATTTAACCTCTTTATCCTCGATAAAGAGCTTCGATAACGCGCTCCTTCCGTCCTCTGCTATTGATATTTCAGCAGAAACCTCTGCCATGTCAGTTTCAATCTCCTTCCCTTCGTTCTGAGGAACAAAGTAAGTTTCAAGTCCATACTTTATGCGGAGAGCATAATACGCGTTATCTACGGTTCCCTTCAGAATGATCCGGTAATTCTTTTTAAGTTCATCTGCGGTTTTTGCGTAGTCGGCTATTGAATAAAAACGGTCCTCTTTGTTTTTCACAAGGGCCACATATATTGTGTCACCTTCAGAGAACTCATCGAATTTTTTCTTTTCAGCTTTGGTTTCACCTTTTCTGATCTCGGAGATTCCGTAATTCAGCCGCACATAGTCACCGCTGAAAAGACTCCGGGGATCAACAGGAACACATTTAAGCATGACTTTTGTTCCGTTTTTAAGGAGCAGTTCCTGTTTTGCAATCATTGAAAGGAGAACAACTGTCTGAAGTATAACAGCTGTTATAAATATAATCTTTCTTCTGCTGCTCATCTTCTCTCCTCCTCTTTACCGGAAAATCCGGATTCTTTTTCCATATGCATGGCAAGATCCTTTCTCTTTTTCTCGAGTATATATCCACCGAAAAGCCCTATAAAGCCTGTAATGATAAACAGAAGTGCCCCTGAGAACATATCCCAGAAGAGATCAAAATACCGTGTGATAATATGTATTACAAATCCGATAACAGCAGCATTGAGAAGAATCTTTGACTGAATAACTGTGCTGTAGTAGATATAGGTTGCTGATATAATTAAAAGCAGCAGGTTGAATATAACAGAGTATAGCTGCCAGGGTACAGTCGGGCCTGCCATAAACATGGTGCTCCCTGATGCCAGTAAAACCAGGAGTGAAAGGTAAATCATGATCTTTCCGGTTTTAAACCTCGTAAGGATCAGGTAATATAATAATGCTGCCATTGAAGCAAAAAGTATAATCATAATAATAACTATTCTGTCAGCGGTGAAAATTGATGCCTGGTCCCATGTCTCGAAAGAGGAGAAATATACGGATAGCCAGAGGACAACTGCACATGTTGAGTCGATCATCTTTGCAGGGTAAACCGGATTTTCGAGAAGATGATCCAGAAGCCTGTTAAGGAGAAAACATACTGTTACAAAAAGAATAGAACCAGCTAAGTATGCAATCCTGAACTTCGTATCTATACCTGAGTAGCTGATGAATCCGATCCCCTTAATAATAATTACTGCCATGATCAAAGTTACTGCAATCCCCCGTTCAAGCCTGTACTGCTCCGGAATGCTGTATGAGTAGTATAGCATTGCGCCTGCAAGAATTATTATTCCGATGTGTAAAGATACCATGCGTGTGGCTGTATGTCCCATGGGGAGGATAAAACCTACTGCGGCGAATATCATTATAAGCGCGGAGAGGTGAATGTGTTCACCTTTCTGCTTCAGGATGAAGATAATAATCGCTGCGCAGAGAGTGAGAGCGAGGTATTCAGAGGAGAGCATAATTGAATCTCTGAACAGTATCAATGATGACATTCTCTCAAGCATGAAAGGCCATGAAAGTGCAAATAACGGAATAACTGCAACAGGCCATCCGACAGAGTGAAGGAGGGCGCCACCTGATGCAGTGATTTTATTATAATGCATAAACCTCCCGCCAGAAATCATGGCTGCTCCGGCAGGGAGAAGCATTATGATGAAAAAGGGATCAGGTATACCTGTATCCGCTGATGCCTGTGACGCGAAGTGCCACGTAAAGAGAAGAAAGTACCATATAACAGCAAGGGATGTGACAACAATCCCCCTGATGTCGGTCCGCCGGTAAAAAAGATATCCTGTCACAATCACAGGGAATATGTACAGCCAGGGGAACACATCGCGTGACCCTGTTTCGGTCAGGGACCAGAGAAAGAAGATGGCAGAGGATACATAGTAGCCTTCGTACTCTTTAAGTAAAACTGAAGCTGCCAGAACCGCTGCTCCCCAGACAAACATCGAATAACCTGAATAAGGCTCAACGTGTGCTGACAGAATAAGCGGCAGGAACCATAGCCCCCATCCGCAGACACGAAAAACTCCCCCTGCGCCCCTTAGTTCCTCCACTGCCTTAAAAAATTTTGATGCTGTAATCAGCAGTGATCCTGAAAGGACAAAGAGCATTATAAAAAGATACCCTTTCCATCCGTCATCAGCATAATTGAATATCCAGTATAATGAAACCTGGAATATATACCATCCCGCAAGCAGAGCTGAACCTGTGAGCCCGCGACGGTCATTGACCTCAAGGAGAAGAAAAGCAATGATAAGCACAGGGATGATGTAAAGATACCCGGCACTATGAAATAGTGTAACCTCCCATAAATTCCATATGAAGAAGAGAAGTGCTGAGAGATAATAACCGTATTTATCACGCGCGGCAGCAGATATAATGAGTGCGCCTGCTCCCCATGCAAGCACACCGTTAGTGGGGTGCGAGCTTATATGATAGATCTGCGCCACAAGCATAATACCCGCGCCATAAGATATGATTCCAAGAATAAGGAGAGCTGAACCAATGGCCGGGTGCTTACGCTTCGGATCGAGAAAGAAGAAAGCGCTTCCATATATTGAGAACATGAGAATAAATATCTGGATAAGCTTAACCACCGGCGGCATCTTGCGCCAGTTGGATGCGTAGAAGATAATGATCCCGGCAGCAAGGCAGAGTGTCGCAAGCCCTATTACAACACGGGCAATGTTTATCACTTCCTTCTTCGGCTGAACAGGTGCGGGTTCAGGTGCGTGATGTTTTACCGTTTCAACGGAGGTATACCATGATTCAATGCGGCTCTTCTGATCGGATGAGATTATTCCCTCCTTAACCCATTCCTTCATTTCAGAAACCAGGTTATTGATGAAACTTTTATCTTTAATCATCAGGGTAACACCTTCCGTATTAAATTCAAAATGACAATAATCAGACTCCGTGAACTCCGTGTCTCAAGCGAAGCGGGTGGTGAACAATTTTAATAATTCACCACGGAGGCTCGGAGTTCACGGAGAAAAAATATTAATTCTCTTCGCGTCTTTGCGTCTTCGCGAGAGATATTTTTTAATATTATAGAAGAGACTGTTTAAAGTCAAGGAATAGATTTAACGTTTAATGCTTGATTAATATACTAAAACTTTTACATAATGATTTAAAATATTATGTCGGAGATTTGATATGAAGAAATTAATCGTTTGTTCAGTTCTTGCCCTGGGGCTTGTGATAACAGGATGCTCCAGCGCTCAGAAAAAGAATCCTCACCTTGACGGATACTGGGAAGGGAAGGGGAAATCTGTTTCTTATAAAAGTTTTTCAAAGGTAAAAAGCTGGGCTCCGGGCCAGTATGTAGTAATGGGGAATCTTGATGATGGCGAAAGAAAATCTATTGTAACAACCACAATAATAAGAAGAGAAGGGGGCGGATGGGTATTTGAATCTATCACTAAAGATGAAGATGGTAAAGTTTCAGGTATGCAGATGCTGATTAAAGGATATGAACAGGCCGTGAGAAGCAATGATGCATCAAAGATCAGCGTTGTCTGGGCAAAGATGCTTCAGCCTGACGGAACTGTGCAGACTCTTCAGAGTGACATGATGATGATGTATAATGTTATGCTGAAAGCCGCCTGGGAAAAACTGATTATCGGCGGAGGAAGCTACACAAAGGCCGGATCTGTTTCTGTTCCAGCCGGAAATTTTACTGGCACAACAAAACTTGTTGCATCAGTAAAAATTCTGTTCAGCACAATTACCCAGGTAAACTATCTTCACCCCGATGTACCGGTTCACGGTATAGTAAAAGCAACAAAAGAGGATGGAGAGGTTCTGCAGGAGCTTCTTGACTACGGTTATAACGGGAAGGCTGTGATTAAGTAGACCTCACCCCCGGCCCCTCTCCGCGCGGAGAGGGGAGCAGGCATTTATATCTTCCATCCGCAGATCTTCTCTGCTTTTTTATTCCGCTTTTTGAAAAAAATAATCTTTCAGAAAAAAAATTTTTAAATTCATCTCTCCTGTTTCGTATTAGAAGCAAACAGTATTGTTTGCGGGAGTATTATGAAAGGGAAAAAACATAATTTTCATGATTCAGGTTATAAAAAGCTCTTCTCCAGCCCTGAGATTGTGCGGCAGCTTTTAACTTCTTTTGTGCATGAGGAGTGGGTAAACCTGATTGACTACAACACTTTACAGAGAATTGATAAAAGCTTTATAACAGATGAATTTGCCGGAAGGGAATCGGATCTGATTTACAGAGCCAGCTTCAAAGGAAAAGATCTGTATATATTTATAATGCTTGAATTCCAGTCAACAGTTGATCGTTTTATGGCTCTAAGGATGCTCCGGTATATAACCGAGCTTTATGAGTATCTTGTGAAAAGTTACAGGCTTAAAACACTGCCGGCAGTTTTTCCGGTAATGCTTTATAATGGAGAAAAGAGGTGGACAGCGCCGGTAGAAGTTAATAAACTGATTGAACATACTCTTCCGGAAAGATATATCCCCTCTTTCAGTTATTATAAAATTGCTGAGAATGAGTTCAGCAGGGAATTTCTGGAGGGTATTCAAAACAGTGTTTCAGCCCTGTTTTATGTTGAAAACAGTTCAGAGGAGGATCTCAGGAAAGAGTTTGATGTTTTAACTGAACTGTTAAGATCTGAGAAACCGGCTGAGTTGGCCCTGTTTATAAACTGGTTCAGGTATACTTTTAATGACAGGGAAGATATAGTAATTGAGTTGAAGGAGATAGAGGAGGTCAGGACTATGTTAAGATCATCACTGGAGAAATATAGTAAGAAGCTTATCAATGAAGGTATTGAGAAGGGAATACTGCAGACAAAAACAAAAACTGCTCTTGCTTTATTGAAAGAGAAGATGACTGTTGAAAAGATTTCTGAAATTACAGGGCTGAGTGTTAAGGATATTGAGAAGCTGAAAAAGTAAAGATATGAAGAAGCATACAAAGAGAGGAACTGAAAGTACATTTGACAGACTTATGCAGAATCCTGACTGGAAAGAAAGTTTTGAAAAAGGATATGAACATTTTTTAATTTCAGAGATGATGATTGAAATAAAAATGGAGAATAGTAAGCAGAAGACTACTGATTTGGATTAATTATTAAAGC
>DINC01000089.1 GCA_002425885.1 Spirochaetia bacterium UBA5550
GTTAAGACTTCTAATTGTTGTGCGTCGTAGCAACACCACTATACATTTATAAACTTTGACGGACGGCGGGTCTTAATTTTTGTTGCTATGACGCACAACTATAATATATGCGCATAACGCTGTATAGATTTGAATCAGAACCCCATTTCTTGATCTGCTCATCCAATGATTGATATTCAAAAAAGTTTTAATCCACCGGAATACGAGTTCAATATTCCAACGTTCTTTGTATAATTGTGCAATCTCATCTGAACGATGATGCATAAGATTCGTCAGCAATGAAAAATGCTGTTCTTTCTTCTTGGAATCTATGAATCTAAATGTGACCATTCTCATGCGATAAACTTCAGATGTTTTGCGATTTATTATAACTTCAATTATTTTATCCGATTCAATTCCTGAATCTTTTTGTGTCTTGCCAACCTTACGATTCCGGATGATTTCATATTTTATGTTTGTCAAAGCTCTGGTTACAAAAAATGCATTCTTTTCTTCTATCCACTTAAATTGGCTGTAATCATTATAACCACGATCAAAAATATGAATATATCCTTCTTTTATTGCCCATTTCAGCGATTTCTTATCACTTGAACGTCCATTTTTAAGCCTGAAATCTTCCAGAAAATAATCTGCATCAATTACTGAATGCATCTTAAAACCATTCTTGTTCTTTCTATGCTTCGCATACGTCATAGTATCTGTTGCTGATAAAGCTGTTGAATCAATTATGCGGATCAGCTCTTCAATCTTCTTTAATTCTTTTGATTTCACTCCTCTTGCCTGCGCAAGCAATAGACCATATATCTCTTTAAATACCTGATAATCCAGTTTATGCGATAACTTTTTTGACAGTTCACTTTGACTTATGGTATCGGTCATATCTCCTATCATGTTCTTGAGATACAATGTAAATGCACGTCCATTGTCTATCGATGAAAACTGCTGATAGATTAATAAAATGAACATCTTCTCAAGTGAATACTTTTTGATATACTTATTATCGCCTCTCCGTTTCGATATTTTATTGACACCTTTTATTACTGATAATATTATTTCAGTATGTTTCATATAGAAATCCTCCTTTTGTTTGGTCTTGTGGTGATTCCAATTCAAATCGAGGATTTCTAAATTAATACTACTTTTTTTATTCTGCTCCTTTTTCTATGTTTAGGAATAATTACTGAAATATTATATACTATAGCGGTTAACAATTGAATTAGTTCTCTTTCCGTCATTCTCCCGCAGGCGGGAATCTCATAGTACTATTTTATGAGATTCCGGCACTTCGTTGTCACTACGGCCGGAATGACGAGGGCCTAATTGTTTCATAATTTTATTTAACCCGGACTGGTTATATATGGAAAAGCTGTCAGCTAAAGATATTATGTCATCACCTGTAATAACAACTAAAGGCCACGTGGTGGTTTCTGATTTTATTGCAGTTCTAATCGAGCATGGCATTACAGGTCTTCCGGTTGTAGATGATAATAACCGGCTTGCGGGTATAGTAACAAGAACTGATTTGCTGGTTTTTGAGTTGAAGCGTGAATTAAGTACTCTATATGAAAAATCGATACAAGGGATTTTTACAGAATATAAAGAAACTGATATCTGGCCCTCGTTTTCGGATATGATAGAGAAATTCAACAGGACAATTACTGTAAATGATTTAATGACTACGAATGTAATTACAGCTTCTGAAGATACTTCTGTAAGTGAAATCTGCCGGATTATGAAAGATAATAAAATCAATCATGTAATAATTACAGATTCCGGAGAAATACTCGGAATTGTAACGTCACGTGATATTATTTCCCTTGTTGCGTCCGGATAAGGTGATTAAATAATGGGTGAATCAAATTCAAATGATAATTTTGTTAAACTTCAGATATCACCTGACCTGATAGAAGCGTACATTACAATATCTGTCCCTGAGGAAGGCCTATGGCCTGATGCTGATTATATAATAAATCTGCTGAACAGTAATGGTATTTCCTCTACTGTATTGAAAGATGAAGTTGCGCGGATCATTGATGAAAAAATCAGCTTTACTCCGGTCTGTGTAGCGCGGGGAGTAAAAATGATCCCTTCGCAGAATGGATGGATTGAGTATCTTTATGAGAAACAGGAAAAGGAATTTGATCCTGCGGATATGGATGCTGTTGATCATAAAAATCGGAGCAGGATAAAAACAGTCAGTAAAGGAGATAGAATTATCCGTTTACATCCTGCTGTCTTTGGTGAAGATGGCGTGTCTGTAACTGGAGAAGTCATAACTGCCGGGAGTGCTGTTGATATAAAAATGCCCACTGGTACAAATTCAGCTGTTGATCCTGAAGACAGTTCATGTCTTGTTGCTGCTGAAAATGGTGCATTTGTTGTCTCCCCGGGAGGTGACATGATAAAGCGCCCCGGGGAATTCTATTCGAAGAGGCCTTGCCATAACTCAGAATCTTAGCAGGGAAATTATAAAATTCAAGATTAATTTAAAGAACGAGTCTCATTGTACACATACGGTCAAAATCAAGCTCTGACCCCATTGAGGTGGGTTCCTTGTAAAAGGATAAAACTGGCATTATGCTAAACAAATGCTTCGAATGCCGCATCGGACCCCGAAAAGGCACGAAAGG
>DINC01000280.1:0-1697 GCA_002425885.1 Spirochaetia bacterium UBA5550
AAAAGTTTAAGACTGAAAGTTATCATGCTAACGCTGGGTACCGGGCTTGGTGTGCTCATCCTCATAATAGGGATAAGCATTTTTTCGATCAACCAATACAGCAGACAGCTTCTTGACATGAACAAAAATGCAATTTTTAATGATTATGATAAAAATGTCAGAAATCAGGTTGAAAATGCAATATCTCTTCTTGAATCCATAAGAAAATATCAGGTAGCAAATAATCTTACAGATGAGCAGGGGAAAAATCTTGCCCGTGAACTTGTCAGGGGATTAAAGTATGATACAACAGGTTATTTCTGGATCGATAACTTCGAAGGTATAAATGTATGTAACCCTCCTGATCCGTCCATTGAAGGTAAAACAAGGATTGACATGAAAGATGTCAATGGCAAGTTTTTAATTAAGGAAATAATTCAGAATGGCCGTCTCCCTGAAGGCGGATTTACAGATTACTGGTTTCCAAAACCTGGAGAAACCAAAGCGGACAGAAAAAGAAGTTACAGTAAATCTTTTGAACCCTACAGATGGGTTGCCGGTACAGGAAATTATGTCGATGATATTGAAAAAGTTGTAACTGCTCTCGAAGAAGAAAACCGCGCCTATATACGAACCCTTCTTTTTACAGTTATTGCCATTGGTGCCGGTATTTCGGTTATAATAATAATTCTTTCAATATTCTTCGGAAATTCTATTGCCCGACCGGTTATTGAAACCGCAAAAGTGGCAAACAGACTTGCTGAAGGAGATTTAACAAGCAGAATTGATCCAAAATTTGCTGAAAGAAATGATGAAGTCGGAACTTTAGTCACAAGCATTAATACTGCTAATGAAAAACTTGAGCAGATGATTACATCAATAATCAGTGCGATGCAGAATCTCTATTATGCCACTGAGCAGATCAGTGCCGGAAATCAGAACCTTTCACAAAGAACTACCGAACAGGCTTCATCACTTGAAGAGATTGCGTCAACAATAGAAGAAACAACCGCTACAATTACTCAAAATACTGATAACGCAAGGCACGCTAACAAAACCTCTATTGCTTCATATGATTTCGCTGAAAAAGGTGGTGAACTTGTCAATTCCGCTGTTTCATCAATTAATGAAATAAGTGAATCGAGTAAAAAGATTGGTGAAATTATCTCTGTCATCAATGAAATAGCTTTCCAGACTAACCTTCTCGCTCTCAATGCAGCGGTAGAAGCTGCCCGTGCCGGTGAACAGGGACGAGGTTTCGCAGTTGTTGCTGGTGAAGTAAGGAATCTCGCGCAGAGATCAGGAACTGCTGCAAAACAGATTGGGGAATTGATCAGGGAATCCATTGAAAAGATTGATAAAGGAACTGAGCAGGCAAATCATAGCGGAGAAGCTATCAATGAGATTATTAAATCTGTTAAAAATGTTACTCAGCTTATAGCTGAAATTACCACTGCCAGCGATGAGCAGAAATCAGGTATAGATCAAATCAATACTGCAGTCATGGAGCTTGATAACATGACACAACAGAATGCGGCGCTTGTTGAAGAAACAGCATCAGCAAGTGAAGAGATGGCCTCACAGGCTCTTGAGCTGATGAATATGACAAAGGTGTTTAAAATTGACGCTGCTATTGAAACTGAAAGTAAACAGGTTATAAAATCGTCAGCATTGAAGTCTTCTAAAGAAAATCTTATAAAAAGAGGATACGGAATTCT
>DINC01000280.1:1743-3056 GCA_002425885.1 Spirochaetia bacterium UBA5550
GTGCGTCGCAGGTTCGACTCCTGCTAGGCGCGAAGAACCCCTGATTTATTCAGGGGTTTTTTGTTTCTACTCAATGCGTAATAGTTTAATTTTCTTAACGTTGCACATATATTGCACACATTACTGAGCTTTTCTAATCGGGATAATGTTATCTATCCTGCTTCCTTTTGAGTAAGTCAGATCCGGCATAATATTTTACGATTGATTGGAGCATCAAATCGTTATTCGTTCTGCGGTTTTTTCGCGAGAAGATCTGATCGTTTAAGTTCAAATCCGATTTTAATGAAGTCAGGATAAAAGACAACTTTCAGCGGGTGCTCTTCCCCTGTGTAATTTTTCAGGAGATTGATTACCAGGGTCAGGCCGAGTCCTGCGCCTTCAGTATTGTCATCTTCATCAGCTATGAAAGTATCGTTATCAAGTCTTTCCGGATTGATTTTTTTCAGGATCTGCTCTTTCTCTATGTATGTCACATTCTGATCATTTGTAACCCATACTTCAACAGCTTCTTTTGATGACTGGAATGTAATTGTAAAATGTCTGTCATCTTTTCTCGCAAGAGCAAGGAGATTTTCGTTACCGTTTTCTTCTATCTCAAGCCTGAACAGCTCAAGGAATTTTGAATAATTTCTTTCAGCGGTAATCCCTTTTTTAGATGTTATATACTTATCAAAAAGAAGTTTATAGTTTGCTTTGCCGGCATTTATCGCAAGTTCTTTGAGACAGAAAAACATTTCACCTGTATATAACTGAAGATTTTGTCGAACAAGAAGAAGCTCCAGAATTCTTCTTATCAGTTCGGCAATTTGCGCATTCAGATCATACAGACGCAAAGCAATCCGCCATTCAAGGTCTTTAATCCCCATTTTTTTGCTGATTGAGGAGATCTCATCAACAATTTCTTTGAGGTCAATTTCCCCCCTCAGATCTATAATCCGGATTTTTTTCAGAAAATTTATCTCATGTTCATAAAAGGGATCAAGAAAAAACTGTTTCACCTCAGGATCGTATATCCATTTATGAAGCTTGAGAAGAGTCAAAAATTCATTTTTCCCCCAGATTGCAAGGGTTCTGTCGTAGAAATGTTCGCCATCGAATCTTAACAGAATAGAAAATAGTTTTACGACATCCTCATCTTCATCACAGAAATAGAGAAGTGTATCAGCTGCTGTCTGCCTGGGGATAGGTATGCTTGGTCTGAAACCTGATACTCTGTAGAGATCAAAAGAACTGTCAAAAAGTTTTCCAAGATATTCTATCTGCTTTGTATTAAGCGAATTTATTATAATTTTATGAAATGCTCTGTTTATTTT
>DINC01000280.1:3100-3287 GCA_002425885.1 Spirochaetia bacterium UBA5550
CCTATTTGTCAAAACCTTATTCTAAATTGGAGTAATTCCTGAATTAAAATTACCAAATTTGTTCAATTTTTGAGATCTGCCGGTACCTCATGAATTTGAACAGTCTTTACACTGCGGGGAGCTTAATGATGTCGGGGTTTTTGCGGCACATGAATGGCAGTAATTTTCCGGTTTATTATTTGATGAT
>DINC01000280.1:3323-3970 GCA_002425885.1 Spirochaetia bacterium UBA5550
CATACATTGACGGCAATATGGTTTAGCAATGTTGAATGTTATGGGCATTGCGCACCTGATGCAGAAGCCGTGATACACTGATGCGGCCGGAGCAGATTTAGGTGAACTTTTCCCGTTTTCTGAAATCAGGATTATAGATGATTCATAAATTGAATTATAGAGTTGCATTGCATCTTCATATAAAACAGCATCCTCTGTTTTGCTGATTCCAACACTGATATCTCCATTTTTATTCTCATAAAGATTGTGAATATCAACTGAAGTAATTATCATATCTTTTTCATTGAAATAACACTTTGAATTTATTTCAGTACAGCAGCATATTTCGATATGTTTCAGTTCCGAGATTGCATTTTTTTCAAAATCATTAAGCTCGTCGCTGCCGAAAATAATTTTTATGCGTACACCTCTTCCTGCGGCATCTTGAAGTAAATCGAAAAGAGCTGCGGTTAAACGGAAAACAGGGAGCATNNAGAGTCTCTTCTGAATGTTTTATTATTTCTTCAATAAATTGTGATGCTTTTTCTGAATTAAAAATTACCGGCATAAATTCCTCATAACTATAGAAAATGGGAAAGTTCTATTGTGTCAATTATTTACCCGACTCAGACGAAATTTTTGTAATAACAGGTTTGTATATTATCATC
>DINC01000280.1:4038-10647 GCA_002425885.1 Spirochaetia bacterium UBA5550
TACTATGTCATGCCGGTATTTTTTTTACAAAAAAACCGGCATGACAGAGAATTTGTAACCGGTTTAAATAAAAAAACACAATCAGACATCTTTCCAGTACTGATCAACAGTTGTTTGAATTCTGTTTATCAGTGCCGGATTTTTTTCCGGAACGAATAGATGTTCAAATCTCCCCTGCAGTTTCAGGTATTCTTCTACAGGAACCCTCTCTTTTAAAACTTTCGTGTGAGTAACTGTTCCGTCTTTAAATTCCTTTAAAGGCCAGATACCGGTTTTTACAGCGAGTTTCCCGATACTGACTGTCTGATGCGGTTCATAATGCCATCCGGTTGGACATGGCGCTAATGTTATAAACATTTTAGGCCCTTTAATTGTCATAGCTTTTTCAACTTTATGGGCAAGATCAAGAGGTTCTGCTGCAATTATTGTGGCAAGGTAAGCGGGTTTATGGGCAGCCCAAATTGAAAATAGATCCTTTTTCCTCCCGGTAAAACCTGCACCCGAAGCACTTGTTGCAGTTCTCGCTCCATAAGGAGTTGCTGCTGAATCCTGATGTCCCGTATTTCCATATCCCTCATTATCATAACAAAGATAATAAAAGTCGAGATCGCGATCAATTGCTGCTGATGTTGCTGATAACCCCATACCGTAAGCAGAACCATCACCGGTGAGAACAATAACCTTGAGATCTTCACTTGCCGATAACCGCCCTTTTTTTATCAATATATCAAGAGCGTCCCTGATCCCCTGCGCACCTGCTGAGGCTGATGCCATGGCAGTATATAGCCATGAGCCGCTGAATGGTGTAAAAGGATATATAGCAAGCAGAGTCATACATCCTGCGGCATTAACGAATACTGTATTCTTCCCGAGTATATCACAAAACAGCTTAACTGTTTCAAGGGCGCCGCACCCTGCGCACATTGAAGTTCCCGGAGCAAGGTTATGCTCCACGGACAGGTCTTTGATGTTTTTTATCAGGCCTTCTGACATAAAATACCTCTATGGGTTTTCTGTCCCTGCAATCAATTGAATTTTTTTTATCTATTCAAGTTCATCCCCTGTAAACAGAAGTCTTGTTCGGGGCTGTATCCCTTTTTTTGTGTACTCCCTCATCTCTCCTGCAATTACAATAAATTCATCTATCGTTATATCTCTCCCCCCAAGCCCTCCAATGAAGCTTCCTGTCACAGGATAACTCCCATGAGCTCCATATAGAGCTGATGTTATTTCTGTGTAAAGAATTCCCCCTTTCCCGAATGAGATGTTCTGATCAATAACTGCTGCTCCTTTAATCCCGGATAGCAATATGTTTAACTCCTCTGACGGAAATGGCCTTATGAGCCTTGGACGGATTAACCCTATTTTCAGACCTTCACTTCGCAAGTGATCAACAGCACTCTTAGCCTTTGTGGAAAAAGATCCTATCATAATAAAACAGTACTCCGCATCATCTGTTCTGTAAGACTCAATGACAGAATAATTCCTTCCGAATTGAATTGCAAATTCTTCAGCAGCTTCTTTATAAACATCCAGTGCTTTCAGATTGGCAAGATGGGCCTGATAGCGGAAATATGAATACTGTGAACCGCCAAGTACTATAAGTCCTCTCGCCTGCGGAGCTGATGAGCTATAATGATCATTCATCTGATTATATTCACCAAGATATTGACTAACTTCGTGATGTTCAGGTATTTCAACAGCCTCTCTGGTGAAAGATAAATAAAAACCATCGAGATTTACTATAACCGGCAGTCGTATCTCTTTATTTTCACTTATTTTATATCCGATTATCACTGAATCAAGTATCTCCTGACAGGTGGAACAGTGGATCTGAATACATCCGCTGTCTCTTGCTGCAAGGATATCGTTATGGTCGCATTCAAGTGTTATGGGCGAAGCAAGGCCCCGTGAAACATTAACAAGAACGAAAGGAACCCGCCATCCCGGTAAAGCAAAAATCATCTCCATACCAAACATAAGTCCCTGGCTTGATGTGGCAGTAAATACCCTTACACCGGCAGTTGCAGCACTCCCCGCTGCGGTAATCATTGAATGTTCAGATTCAAACATTGTCAGGTGTGAATCCATTTCTCCATTGTTTATCCATTCAGAGAGTGTTTCAATTATCTCTGTCTGCGGAGTTATAGGGAATGCGGGAATATAATCTGCGGATGAAAGCCTTGCGCCCCAGGCTGCAGCAGCATTACCGGTAAGTAGTACCTGTCGTGTCATACAGTTTTACTCCTGCTTGTTTTTTCGTCCTCCTGTGTGATTGCACCGGATGGGCAGACCTCCCGGCAGATAAGGCACCCTTTACAGTGATTATAGTCAATTACAGGAAACCCTTCTTCATTTTTTGTGATTGCACTGTCAGGACAGTACACATTGCAAAGCATGCATCGTGAGCATTTCTCCTGCAAAATAACAGGGCGCGATGTTCTCCATGAACCTGTCTGATTTTTTACACTGGTTGAACCTGTTCTTATTGCCGGAGTAGCTATTGATGAATTATGCAAGGGTAAATCAATTAATTGCGGCTCAGTGATAACAGGTGTTCCGTCGGTTTCTGTGACAATGCCGGAATATGATGTCATGTCGTTAAATATTTTTTTTGCAATGGCAGTATTCTCAAGAATTAAATCATTTTTTGCAGATTTCAGTTCCTCTTCAACACCCCGGATGAGGCTATCGATCTGTATGATCCCTGTAAAGCGTGCAGTTGCAGAGGCGGTTATTGAGCTTAAAAAACGGTGATAGTTTTCAGGAAGAACTGCGGGAGCAATCTTTATTATGGTTTTCCCGCAGTTAATTATCTCTTCAAGTTCACTGTTACTCATTGCAGAAATTATGAAGATAACTGTGTTTTCATAAATTCCTTCAAGTACTGTATTTCTTGTTACATGAAGCAGTGTTTCATCAGCTATGATAATAAGATCCGGTTTGTGAATTTCACCTCTCTCATAGATTTGTTTATGATCAGCACGGACATAAGCTGAAACAGGTGCACCCCGGCGTTCCGCTCCATATTTTGGTGCATCTTGAACCTGGAATCCCTCGAAGAAAAAAGAAGAGCCCAGAATACGGCTGGCAGTTTTAATACCTTCGCCCCCGCGGCCATGAAATCTTATGCGGAACATTCAGCCTCTCAAATTATAGTTAAATTATATGATTAGAAAATAATATAATCTAAGAGGTTTAACAAATATTATTATTCTTTTCTCCCCGCACTCATAATCTCACCAGCATAGTTCCAGTATGAATCTTCGCCATGTTTTACTTTCAGGTAATACCACCATTCAACTCCCCATAAATAACAGGTATCAAATCCTGCACGTTGCGTATATTCAATATTTTCCCTGAACTCATCAATTGTGAAAGCAGCAATCTGTTCTTCCGGAGTCATTTCATAAATCTGCCTGTAGGTCCAGGGCTCAACTCCAAGTTCAATTATTATAAATTTCTGCTCCTTTTTACCTGTGAAAAACTTAACTATATCTTTTTTCAGAGGATAAAATTCAGGTGTAAGGGGATATATCATCTGTCCGAAAAAGCTGCTGTAGATTTTTCTGTACAGGGTTGTGCCGAAAATATCTGAAATGGACGAAGCCCTGTACCAGTCGCCGAACTCTCCGCCATCAGTCATAAGAATTTTTCGTGAAGGATCAAGTTCGCGCACAAGCGCAGCTTCTTTATTAAGAAGATCACTATCAGAGGGCGGGCATTCTCCGAAGAGCAGATAAGGCTCATTCTCCACCTGCCAGTACAGAATATTGCTGTATCCTTTATACTGTGCAACTATTGTTCTGAGATATTTTGGCAGATCCCGTTTTGAATCTGCCCACAGAGGAATATGACATTCCGGCCAGCGCGGGACTCTCTGCCCGATTGCAAGAATAACCGGGATACCGGCATCTCTGCATATATTCATCTGTGCATCAAGACTGCTGAAATCATAGGTGCCGGTTTTTTTCTCTATCCTGTCCCAGTATGCAACAAGTCTTATGCCTGAAGGTTTTAATTCATCAACTATTGCGCGAAGTGCTTCATCCCGGTCTATTTTAAGTTTTTCCGCCATCAGTTCAGAGTATGTCACACCCCAGCTTATATCTTTTATATCCGGCACAGGAAGTGATTCATAACTCCTTTGCAGTCCAAGGGAGGTAAGGCCTGTGAGTATAAGCAGTGTTGCTGTAACTTTGGAAAAAACTCTCCATCCGCGGATAGTCTCTTTCAGTATATCCGGCCTGAGTTTTGTAACAGCATATGCAAGTATAAATACAATTATATACCTGGCTCCGTTTATCGATTCAACAATGGCTGGGTGATTTTCAAGTTTTATAGCATAAAATATAAGAAGGGAGCCGGTACCTGCCACAGCCCTGTTTACGAAGTAGAGGATTCTTTTTTCTTTTGAGGTATCTTTCGATTCTTTGAAAATGTTTCTCCTGAGATATGGCACAGCAAGCATTGATATTCCGATGATCAATGTAGCGCTCTTCATCAGGGCGTACCCTGTTGCAAAATTTTCAGTATTCTGAAAAACAAGTTTTTCCAGAACATTGGTGCTCCCTGTAAAAGCTGAAGTCACAAGAGTCCAGGGAATAATTTTAATTATTTTTGATCTGTCAGAGAAAAACAGAATGAATCCCCCTGTTATCAGCAGAGAAAAACCCGCAGCTTCAGCAGCATTGAGAGGGGAAAACTCAAGCATGCTCCCTGCAAGATATGTCGCAAGAGGTGCAAATCCCCCCACAACAGGCACCGCTTCAGTTACCTCTCCTATTGACAATACCTTATAATAGCAGATAAGCATCAGTAGAAAAGAGAGAGCAGCCATAAAAGAGAGGCCAAGTGTTTCAGCAGATGGAAGTTTAAATCCGAAAAAGAAAAAAACAAGTCCGAAACTGCTCATTATAGAGATCCAGAAAACATAAGGTATTACGCGGCGCTCCCCTGATTCTCCGAAAAAAATTTTATCAATAACAAGAGACAAGCCGATAAAAATCTGTGCAAGGAATGCGACAGTCACTCCGCTCATATATCGAGTCCTCTCTTTATAATATCTCTGTAAACATAGGCACTTTTGCGGAGAGTCCGTTTCATTGTTTTACGGTCAACTGATATGAGTCCGAATTTTGGCCAGAAACCCTTATCCCATTCAAAATTATCAAGAAGCGACCAGTGGAAATATCCCCTGACATCCGCGCCATCCTCTATGGATTTATAAACCGCCTTAAGTGTCTCTGTAATGAACCAGCCGCGATGCTGATCATTTTCATCTGCCAGTCCATTTTCGGTAATATAAACGGGAAGTTTGTATTTTTTTAATGTTTCAAGAATTTGACTTATCCCCCACGGATAAAGCTCCCACCCCATGTCTGAAACTTTTTCATTATCGTTTTTATTAAGGCCATATCTGATTCTGTTATGGAAATAGTAATTCAATCCGATAAAATCTATTCTATGTTTAATGCTTCCAATAAAATATTTATTCCATAAACGATCCGCAATTTTAACAGCAATGTTATTTATGATTCCTCCGCCTGATTCAAAATATGTCATGTTGCACGCGGGCCCCACTGATGAGAATGGATTTTTTTCTTTAATTGTATTGTAAGCTGCTTTGTGAGCTTTAATCAAGATTTTCACTGCCCGGTAATATGAGAGAATGCCTCTCTTCTGAGGAGGCCATTTACCCAGCATATAGCTGTTCAGAGAATATATTTCCGGTTCATTTATTGTAATATAAAATAAAACTTCTTTCCCGAATGACTCTGCAAGCTTTGAAGCGTATCTGCTGAAGTAATCAGTGAACCGCTGATTCATTATCCCCCCCTGTTCAGAGAGCCATTGAGGCAGCGGCCAGTGCCAGATGGTGACAAAGGGTTCAATGTTTTTTTTGCGGAGAGCTTTAATAATATTCATATAATGAGCAATTTCATTATTGTCCCACTCCCCTTCATATGGTTCAATTCTTGACCATTCAATTGAAAACCTGTAAGCATTAATTCCTGTTTCAGCAGCAAGAGAGAAATCTTCATCAAATCTGTTGTAGTGCTCCACTGCGTTTCCGGAAATATAGTTTTGGGGATTGGCAGCTTCATTGTAAAAAGGAGAAGCTGATTCATCTGCATTCGCTGCAAAACCTGAAGCAAGTTTTACGGCATTAATTTTCTCCCACCTGCTCCAGTCATTATCACAGTTTCCCTCTACCTGGTGAGAGGATGTTGATGCTCCGAAATAGAAACCGGCAGGGAATTTTTTCATCAAACAATCTCCTCGATTATTTTTAGCGGCTAACGATTGATTTAGTCCTCAATGTCATCTCCGTGCAGGCGGAGATCCATTCTTTTAAAATATTGAATGCTATTAACAATGGATTAGCTGCCAGTACTTCCTGCGGTCGCCCACAGTCTTCACGGGAATTACATTATGTTCCGGAGAACATAAGTCAGGTTTAATTATAGCAATTAACGCATTAGTTAGTTCCTGTCATTTCGAACGTATGTGAGAAATCTAAAAATAATCATAAAAAACAGATTTCTCAGTCGCTGTCGCTTCTTCGAAATGACAGATCCGGATTATTCCAAACGTTAACCGCTATAA
>DINC01000281.1:0-138 GCA_002425885.1 Spirochaetia bacterium UBA5550
AAAAGAAAAAAAGGAAAAAAAGTAATTTCATTATTCTATTGATACTTCCGCTGAATTTTTTAAACAGAAGCTGCGAAAGGCTTTTGTTTAAAAAAAGCTTGATTATAATTGTTTTCTGCATGAATTATCAGTTTAATA
>DINC01000281.1:202-2074 GCA_002425885.1 Spirochaetia bacterium UBA5550
TAAAGAGCTTTTGATGGCAGGCATTCCGGAATAATAGAGATTTTTTCTGATACCCGTGGGGGTATAGGGCGCTTTCCCTCAATGTTTGCCTCTAATACTGATTTCCCGGAAAGCAGTAAGGTTTTTTTATCAGCACTTAGAAAAAAAATTAAAAATTAATTCAGGAGTTGTGTATGAAAAGGATAAGTCTATTGCTTGTTCTGCTTCTTGCTTCACTCATGCTCTTTTCTTTAACATCATGCGGTAAGAGCGGCGATAAGGCAGGCGGTGTTCTGGTATTCGGCCGTTCAGGTGATGCCAGCGGTCTTGACCCTGCAAGAGAAACTGACGGGGAATCGTTCTATATCGCGGACAATGTCTACGACAACCTTGTGTCATTTATAAACGGCACAACAGATATTGAGCCGGGACTCGCTGAGAAGTGGGATGTGGCAGCAAGCGGTCTTGAATTCACATTCTATCTCAGAAAAGGTGTGAAGTTCCATGACGGCACAGATTTTAATGCGGATGCTGTTGTCTATTCATTGGCGCGTCAGTTTAAGAAAGATCACCCTGCATATAAATACGGTCCATGGAAATACTGGAGCGCAATGGGGATGGATGACATTATCAAAGATGTTGTAAAAGTGGATGATTATAAAGTTAAGATTCTTCTGAAGAAAAAAGAAGCTCCATTCCTTGCAAACCTTGCTATGCAGTTCGCGGCAATTGTATCTCCAACAGCTGCTGAAAAGGAGAAGGAGAACTTTAAAAGTACAGCATGCGGTACAGGGTCTTTCAAGTTTGTCCAGTGGATCAAGGATGATTCAATTATTCTTGAAAGAAACGACAATTACTGGGGGAGAAAAGCATATCTCGACAGGCTGATACTTAAAGTAATACCTGAGCCTACAGCGCGTTATCTTGCGCTTAAGAAAGGTGAAGTTGATATTATAGACTTCCCTTCGCCTGAAGATATTGAAAATATAAAATCTGATTCAAACCTTAAAATAGTTGAGCAGCCGGGCCTTAATGTTGGCTACATGGCAATGAACCAGTCAAGGAAACCTTTTGACAACAAGCTTGTACGCCAGGCTGTTAACCATGCAATAAACAAAGCAGATATAATCAAAGCTGTTTATGGAAACCTCGGTGTTCCGGCAAAGAACCCGCTTCCGCCAACAATGTGGTCATATAATGACGCGGTTAAGGAATATAAGTATGATCCTAAACTTGCAAAAGAGCTTCTGAAGAAAGCCGGTCTGGAGAACGGTTTTGAAACAACTCTCTGGGCAATGCCTGTATCAAGACCTTACAATCCTAACGCGAAAAAAGTTGCAGAAATTATGCAGTCACAGCTCAAAGAAGTCGGCATTAAGGCTAACATCGTTTCTTATGAGTGGGGTACATATCTTGACAAACTGGATAACCTTCAGCATGACATGTGTCTTATAGGATGGACAGGTGACAATGGCGATCCGGACAACTTTCTTTATGTCCTCCTTTCAATACAGTCAACAATCAAGCCTGCTCAGAACTATGCGTTCTGGAAAAATGAGAAGTTCAACTCTCTCATAACACAGGCGAAAGAGACTGTTGATAAAGACAAGAGAATAATNNAACTTTATAAAGAAGCTCAGGCTATATTCCATGAGGAAGCTCCATGGGTTCCAATCGCACACTCTGTTGTTGTTGAACCTATGAAGAAAACAGTTATGGATTTTAAACTTTCTCCAATGTCAAAACGTGAATTCAGGGATGTCTGGATTCAGAAATAATTTAAGCAGATTGAATAATCATCCCCGCGAAAGCGGGGATGATGCTGTAGAACAAAATATTGTTTAAACTGTAAACGATATGGTTTACGTCATGTCATTTCGAACCCTTTTCAAT
>DINC01000281.1:2142-7906 GCA_002425885.1 Spirochaetia bacterium UBA5550
GACGCTTCTTCGAAATGACAAAGGATTAAATAATTGCTCGTTATTTTGAATGTCAAAACAAAGTCTTACGGAGTTTTAATATGTACAGATTTATTTTAAAAAGGCTCGGGCTTCTTATCCCCACATTACTCGGGGTAATAACCCTTGTTTTCTTTATGCTTGCGCTCTCTCCCGGTGAGCCTGCAAGGGTGATACTCGGCGAAAGGGCAAACAAAGAGGCTGTTGAAAAGATGAACGCTGAACTGGGCCTTGACAAGCCTATGCATGTTCAATATGTCATATACCTGAAAAAAGTTGTTCAGCTTGATTTCGGTAAATCGATCAAAACAGGGCAGAGCGTTATAGATGAGATAAAAGCGCGTTTCCCCGCCACTATTGAGCTTGCGATTTTTTCAATGATCCTTGCTTCGGTTCTGGGAATATTTGTGGGAGTTATATCAGCCACCAAGAGGTACTCATTCTGGGACTATGCCTCAATGTTCGGGGCACTGTTTGGAGTTTCGATGCCTGTATTCTGGCTCGGCCTTGTGCTTATCATAATATTTTCAGTTAATCTGAACCTCCTCCCCACAGGGGGACGGATGGATATAAGGTATTACTTCACGCCTATTACAAATTTCTATATCCTTGACGGGATAATACACATTTTTAAAACAGGAGACCCTAAAGTTTTAGGATCAGCTCTGACCCATCTGATCCTGCCGGCAGTTACACTGGGCACTATACCTCTTGCAATTATTGCCCGTATAACAAGGAGCTCAATGCTTGAGGTGCTGAAGCAGGATTACATCAAAACAGCGCGTGCCACTGGGATGTCTGAAAGGAAGGTGATATTTAAATACGCGCTGCGTAATGCCCTCCTCCCTGTAATTACTGTAATAGGTCTCCAGTTCGGGATGCTTCTGGCTGGAGCAATACTTACTGAAACAATTTTTGCCTGGCCGGGTATCGGTAAGTGGCTCTATCACGCAATTGAATCAAGGGATTTCCCGGCAGTTCAGGGTGGAATAATAGTGATATCAACATGTTTTGTGGTTATAAATCTTTTTGTTGATCTTCTCTATTCAGTAATCAATCCCAAAATTAGAACAGAATAATTCTAAAGGTAGCACATAATGAATCCTATTAAGATATTTAAAGCCGGTAATGATGCAGAGAGCAGGGCTGCTGAATCGATCTGGTATGAGAACTGGCTTCTCCTTAAGAAAAACAGGTCCGCAATGTTCGGACTTTATATAATTATATTTTTTCTGTTTCTCGCTGTATTCGCGTCGATTGTTGCACCCTTTGATCCTTATCTTCAGAATATTGATCTGAGAAAGATGACTTATTTCTCATGGCCCTATATCCTGGGAACTGATGATTTCGGCAGAGATATCCTTTCACGTATTATCTATGGTTCCCGCATATCGCTTGTTATAGGTTTTTTTGCAGTATCAATATCCCTTGTGTTCGGTTCTCTCATCGGGCTTATTTCGGGATTCTACGGCGGATGGTTTGACAGGATAGCAATGAGAGTAATTGATATCATGCTGGCATTCCCCTATATTCTTCTTACCATTGTTATTGTAGCGCTTCTGGGGCCCACTCTTCTTAACGCGATGATTGCCATCGGTATCGCCCGTCTCCCTCAGTACACAAGGATTATGAGGGCTTCAGTTCTTGCGGAGAAGGAGGCTGAATACGTTGAAGCTGAGAGATCTCTCGGTGTAGGCAACATGGAGCTTATGTTTATGTCGATTCTGCCTAACTGCCTTGCGCCGATAATTGTGCAGGCAACACTTGGCGTGGGGAGTGCCATAATCGAATCAGCGGCACTCTCTTTCCTCGGGCTCGGTGCGCAGCCCCCCACTCCGGAGTGGGGACTTATGATTGCTTCAGCCCGTGAGTTTGTCTCCAATGCCTGGTGGATAGTAACGTTTCCCGGTATTGCAATAGTGCTTGTTGTTCTCGGGTTTAACCTCCTGGGTGACGGGATCAGAGATGTCCTTGATCCAAGGCTTAAGGATTAGGAGGTCAGCTGTGGAAAACAACAGGTTTCTTGAAATAAAAGGTCTTAACGTGTCATTCTACACGCAGAAGGGAGTTGTTCCCGCTGTGCGTGAACTGGATCTATGGATAAATAAAGGTGAAACTCTCGCACTTGTGGGGGAGTCCGGTTGTGGTAAATCTGTAACAGCTTCTGCTATAATGAGACTTGTACCCGCCCCTCCCGGAAAAATTGAATCAGGTGAAATACTCCTGGACGGGAAAGACCTGCTCAGACTCACAGAGAAAGAGATGCAGAGTATCAGAGGTGACAGGATATCAATGATATTCCAGGAGCCCATGACTTCACTGAACCCTGTATTCAGGATAGGGGAGCAGATTGCCGAAGTCTTTATAACCCATTACAGCATGGATAAAAAAGAAGCTCTGGCAAAAGCTGTAGAAATGCTGGACATGGTGAAGATCCCCGCTCCTGAAAAGAGAGTAAGGGATTATCCTCACCAGCTTTCCGGCGGTATGCGGCAGAGGGTGATGATCGCCATGGCTCTGTCATCACCTAACCCCGGTTTGATGATTGCTGATGAGCCGACAACTGCACTTGATGTAACTATTCAGGCGCAGATACTGGATCTCATGCGTGAACTTCAGAAATCGATACAGATGTCTCTCCTCCTTATAACACACGATATGGGGGTTGTTGCGGAGATGGCTAACCGTGTTGCTGTTATGTATGCAGGGAGAAAGGTTGAGGCAGGGGATGTTTATGATATCTTCGAAAATCCGATGCACCCCTATACCGTGGGACTTCTGAACTCAATGCCCTCTAATGAAAAGTACAGGCACGCCGGGAGACTCGAAGCAATTGAAGGGAATGTTCCCAACCTGCTTGAGATCGGTTCAGGTTGCCCCTTTGAAAGCAGGTGCAGGTATGCTAAACCTGTATGCAGAGAAAAATTCCCTGATGTGAAGGAGGCCGGTAACGGCCATTCCGTGTGGTGCCACTTTGCCGGTGATATAAAATTCATCTGAATATGACTGAAGGTCTGATAATGGAAAAGATACTTGAAGTAAAAAATCTGAAGAAGCATTTTGAAATAAAGAAAGAGGGTATGAGAAGCAGCGGCTATCATATACTGAAGGCTGTTGATGGAGTATCCTTCGATGTATATAAAGGTGAAACTCTGGGTATAGTTGGTGAATCGGGGTGCGGTAAATCGACTCTCGGTAAAACTCTGCTGAATCTTCAACGTAAGACTGAGGGTGAAGTAATCTTTGAAGGGAAGGATATAAGCAGCCTTTCTGACAGGGAGATGAAGGCCTACAGGAGAAGGATGCAGATGATCTTTCAGGACCCTTTCTCCTCTCTTAATCCGCGTAAAAAAATCTCCTATCTCCTTACTCAGCCTATGAGGGTAAATGGACTTGATAAGGAGTTCGATCTTGATGAAAGAGTTGATATGCTCCTTGATGTTGTGGGCCTTGACAGGAGATACAGGAATCGCTACCCGCACCAGTTTTCCGGCGGCCAGAGACAGAGGATCGGCATAGCCAGGGCTCTCTCCCTTCGCCCTGAATTTATAGTGTGCGATGAAGCTGTATCTGCCCTGGACGTCTCTGTCCAGGCTCAGATACTGAACCTTCTCATGGATCTTCAGCAGAAGTACGGCTTCACTTATGTATTCATCGCGCATGATCTTGCGGTGGTGGAACTGATCTCCGACAGGATAATTGTGATGTACCTGGGGCGTATCGTTGAGGAGGCTTCAAAAGCTGAACTCATCGGCAGCAGGCTTCATCCCTATACAAAAGCTCTCTTTGAAGCTTTCCCTGATATTAATCCAAGGAATAAAAGGGAGAAAAAAATAGTTGTGGGTGATGTCCCTTCACCGATAAATCCGCCGCAGGGGTGTCACTTCAATCCACGGTGTCCAAATGCAATGCCGAGATGCAGAGAGGAGTACCCCCCATTAAAGGAGATTGCACCGGGGCATAAAGTTTCCTGCTGGCTGTACGGGTAAAATTTTTATTATACAGCAAGGGGTTGCAACCCCTTGCTACACACGGCAACCTGTACCGAAAAATATCAAATTAATTGTTGAAATATAAAAATTAAACGCCATAATATTCCACAAAATAAAAAATCGGGGGAGTATTATGGAAAGACTTTGGCTCAAATGGTATGACAAAGGGGTATCCTCTTCACTGAATTATCCTGAAATTCCATTAAAGGATATGTTCAACAGAAATGCCGAAAAGAATCCGGATAGGCCTTACCTGATTTTCGGTGATAAAGAGATCAGGTATTCAGAAGCAAATTCCGCTGCCCGCAGACTTGCTAATGCAATTACAACGCTTGGTATTAAAAAGGGGGACAGAGTGGCGCTGATGTCTCCGAATTTTCCGGAGTATGCCATTGCGCTGGAGGCGTGTTATAAACTTGGAGCGGTAGTTGTGCCGACTAATCCAATGGCAACAGTGCGGGAGATTACCCATCAGTTCAGTGACAGCGAAACTTCAGCGGTTATTGCCTGGGCAGGGGTTGCGGCAAAACCAGTTGAAGTTCTGAATGAAAAGAAAGCCACTCTAAAAAAAGTCATTGTATTCCGCTCAAAGGGGGATGAGAGCTTCTCTTTCTCCGGAGATGTTCTGAAATATGAAGATATAATTGCTGCGGCACAAGACACTGAACCGGATGTGCAGGTGTCATCAAAAGATCTCGCTATGCTTCAGTATACCGGCGGTACTACAGGCGTATCAAAGGGATGTATGCTGAGTAATTTCAATGTGCTCTCACAGGCTTTTCAGGATCATGAGTGGTTTAAAGGGAGCTATGAGTCAGAGCCGTATCTAAAGACACTCTGCTGCATGCCGCTATATCATATATATGGATTCAACACCAACATAAATATAAACAAGGTTGCTGGCGGATGTTCAATCCTTGTAACGGAACCAACTGTTGATAATATACTTAATGCCATAAATCAGCATGAACCGAACTACTACTCAGCAGTACCTGCTATGATATTCGGTCTGAATCAGCACCCCGCTACACCCTCATCAAAAATAAAATCAATAAAGGGGATGATCTGCGGCTCATCACCACTTGCAGTTGAAGTAATGAAAAAATTCGAGGAGTTGTCCGGCGCCACAATAACCGAAGGGTACGGACTCTCCGAGACCTCCAATGTGCTCACATGTACTCCCTTCGGGAAGAGGAAGCCGGGGAGCGTCGGCCTCGCCTGGCCTGACATCGATATCCGCATTGTTGATATAGAGACCGGAACAAAAGATATGCCTGTGGGCGAGCCGGGTGAGCTTATCGCGCGCGGCCCTAACATTATGTCCGGATACTGGAAGAATGAGGCAGAGACAGCAAACGCACTGCGTAACGGCTGGCTTTATACAGGGGATCTCGCTTATATGGATGAGGACGGATTTTTCTTCATTGTGGACAGGAAGAAGGATATGATCCTCTCAAGCGGTTTCAATGTATATCCCCGGGAGATTGACGAGGTGATCTATGAACTGCCGCAGGTCTTCAGGACATGTGCAATCGGTGTGCCAGATCCCAAAAGGGGAGAATCTGTAAAAGCATTTATTGTTCTTAACCCCGGAGCAGAACTTACAGAGGAAAAGGTGATTAATCACTGCCGCGAAAAGCTCTCAGCCTACAAGGTGCCGAAGTATGTGGAGTTTATAGCTGAGTTGCCGGTAACCGCAGTGGGTAAACCTATGAGGAATGAACTGCGCAACAGGGAGATGGAGAAACTGAAGA
>DINC01000282.1 GCA_002425885.1 Spirochaetia bacterium UBA5550
TCTGATTTGAGTCCCGTTTCTCCATTTCTATATGCAGCAAGCCGGCGTTTTGCTTCATCAACCCAGGCTTTTTCAACTTCCTTATCAACAGGATTATCAAAACTGTCCAGGATAAGATCAATTATCTCTGCCCGTTCATACGGCGTCAGTTTATTTACCTCATCAAGAATTCTCTTTACTTGCGGTGTCATTTTGCCTCTTCCGGAAAAATTGATTTTCTTAATATTTTAAACAGAGTTTACACTGTTTTTTCAACATAGTCAAGTATCTTTATACCTGCTGAATTATATACGATTGCGGAGAGGATTATTTAAAAAATTTTTTTTGCCGGAGGGGTGTACGCGGCCGGGAATTTTTCGTGGTCACGCCTGTAGGAACAGGCATCAGGAAAATATACTTCCACCAGCGTTCAAGCTCCTTATCCATCTGCTTCTGTTTTAAAAAAGCTTCTGTATTAAATCTGCTCCCTCTTAAAGAACCGCATGCTTTTTCTATTATTGCTTTTGATGAAGTTTTCTGCTGTGCCTGAAATACCAATATGATTTCAACAGGCCCCTCCGGAATATTTGAAGGTACATCTATTGAAATTTTCCTGTTTTTCGGTACATTTGCTGATAATTTATACGCATTCATTCTGTTCGCCTCACGCATTACATTACCTTTACACCCTCTTTTTTTACAATCTCAATAAGAGGTGAACCGGCATCTGTGTTAAAACGCCTGCTCCCCACTGCTACAGGTTCAATCCGTGGATCGACCTTTACTGTATAAATCCATGGACGGGACAAAACTGAATCATCATCTGTATCAAATATATCTGATACAAGCATTACATCTATATCACTATCGGTGCTGTTTTCGCCACGGGCGCAGCTCCCGTATATATATGCCTGTTTAATGTCCAAGCCTGAGTCGTTTAATACTTTTATATACTTTTTTACTACTGATTCAATTTCCGGTTTAACCATATAATCAGTTAAATACCATAATCTCGCTATCTACAACCGAAGGAGGAATACTCTGATTGTCCTTCTCCATCCCTTCAATATGAAATTTTATTGCTTCATATATCAGTTCTTCTGTCTCTTCTTTTGTATCACCGAAAGCAGCGCATCCGGGGAGATCCGGCACATATGCGCTGTATCCATCCTTTGATTTTTCAAATAGTACTACGTATTTTCTCATAAATCGTCCTCGCTTATCTATGCCTGTTTAATGATACTTTTTAAAGTTAATACCGGTACATCTTTTGACAGGTAGTCTTGTTTTTTTTATATAGAGGATGTCATCGGCTTCATGCTCAGAATTATCGGAGGCAATAAGGCCGTATTCGCGGATTGTATGGTGACTGATCCGGTGATTCATAAACTATTCAACGGGAATCTAATCCTTATTTCCTTCACATAGATCTGTTATCAGGGGCAGAATGCCGGGAAGGTCTTCCTGTATTGTTTTCCAGATAACATCCGCATCCACCCCAAAATAACCATGAATCAGTTTATCCCTCATCCTTGACATAGCTGACCAGGGTATATCTGGATTAGATGCTGTTATCTCAGGTTTTATACTCTTTGCGGCCTCACCGATTATTTCAATTTTTCTTATTACAGCGCTGAATGTTTTATCATCAGCTTTAAATTTTTAAAAAGACATACCTGAAGTGAATTCAATTATAGACTCAATGGCGGTTTTTATATCATAAAGATACAGCGACTACTTTCGTATCATATCATAATTACCTCTGACATGATCACGCTCTTCAATTCCGGTCTTATGGCATTCTCTCTCACAAGATCAATTTTTCTGTTAAGCACTGTTTCAAGATACTCCTCTGTCTTCATGAATTCAATCATGCCTGGTATTTCACTGAATTCAACAAGTATATCGACATCATTGTCAGAGGTTTCCTCTCCGCGCGCGAAAGATCCGAACACTCCAAGCCGTGTCACCTTATATTTATCGTAGAGGTTCTTTTTTTCAATCTGTAGCTTTGATATTATTTCCTGGTTCATTTCAGCTCCTGATTTCCAGACTCAGATAATAATAGTGTAAATATATAACTTATTCTTTCAAGAATAAATTTCTTCCGGAATTTTATCGGTATATTTTCATGAATGCTTCAGCATCAATACTGAAGTCATTCAATGAAGGATTCACCCTGTATGTTACCCTGTCCTCGTAGAAGTATTCCCTTTTCTGATTCAGGTATGTCGGGGTGGTTTGATATTGATGAGGGGTAGAGGTTTGCCATGGGATTGCTCCTGTATCTTTGTTTCAAACCTGCTACTGTTTAAACAGATAAATGCCGTTAAAACATTCTCTGCAATACCCATTATCCTTCACAGACCTCTCAATATCAAATGGCCAGAGAGTTAATTGAATTCCATTGACGTCATTATACTTGAAATTGATCGCCTTGTAGAAATTATCATTCGCCGGATATATCAGCACCATCTTTATAGCAGGATGTTCCTGTTCATAGATCTTCGCGTAAGATAACAGCTGGTACATATCAGCCTGTGAAACTCCGTATTTATTTACCCTGTCTGTGCCATCAATAAGCTTCCACTTTGCATCCATGATATAAAATGTATCACCTGCTGAAGCAGTTATATCCGGTATTAACTGGAATATCCCTTTCCCGTTTTCATGCGCGAGATATCTCTCCCTGCTCTGCGCTTTAAACTCATCAAAAATCCCGCTCTGCCGCAAAACAGATGTAACGTAGCTTTCAAAGACTTCATTCATGGGGAAGAGTATTGCATTCACCCTGCCGTTACCCTTCCAGTTTGTGAAGCTCTCACCCTGCAGAAATACCCTGCACCATTTAAGCACTGTATCATAATGCTTCATAAGCCTGTTATTCACACACCTGCTGAAATCGCCCTTTATGTCAGAGGATTCACAAACGTCATCGAATATGAATATCAGTTCGCGGAGTCTCTTAATATTGTCATTGCTCCCGGAAGTTTTAAGAAGAAGCGACAGAGCGGATTTAATAAGCCTGTTCTCCGGCCTGTCACGGATAAAATCATCGTACTCTAAATAGAATCGTTCTCGATGAACAATGTTTTTCTTTATATGATCATTTACGCGGAGTTTACCCTTCAGGAACTTAGAGTTCTCCTCCATGGTGACATATCCGGACCTTATACCCTGGCGCACAAGTTCATTCATCTCTTTTATAAAAAGACGGATAAATATCTCCATGATATGCATTTTATATGTTGCTATATCTGATTCGTTGAACTGTTTAAACGGTGAGTCCTTAACTGTGCGGAGCATACGGAGGAATAGTCTCCGTGTATCAGGTACACTCTCCTCCTCTTCACTCTTTTCTCTATGGATTTTAGGGAGTATCTCAATAACAAGGCCTGAATCTGTCTGGATTACTCCTACATAGTTTTTTGCCTGGAGGCAGCGGCCTGCCCCCTTTTTATGGGTGAGAGTGAAGAATTCACTCCCTTCACTAACAGCATCACCGGAATTGCGGAGTACAAAATCCTCAAGGTTATTGTAATCCTGCTTTGTTATGTATAGAATACTTTCGGCTCCACGTTCAGTATCGCCTGGAGCAATGTAGCCGTATTCGCGGATTGTGTGGTGACGGATTTTATGGTGCATGCAATCTTTATCTGCCTTTCTTTTTCCTTACAGACTCTATCTTTTTAAGCTTCTTTTCTGCTTCTATAAAATCCTTCTCCGCCATTGTGGGTTCTGTCAGTAGTCTGGAATGGAACAATTCATACTCATCCAGCGCTTTCTGTAATGCCCGGTCATGTGATATTGCTCCTGCATGTTCAAGAAGTTCTCGTCCTGACATCTTCAGAAAATCATCAAGTTTTGTAATCCAGTCTTTCATATACATCGGCTTCCGGTTTAGAGCCTGGAGCTCGGCAAACTCAAGGTATGCAGTGACTATCCGGTTCAGGATATCAAGCTCTTCCTCGCTGAGATAATTCTTTGCCACGGTCACTTCACTCTTACGGATTGAGGGGCCTGTCCAGTTTGTCATCCCCATATGGGGTTTGGCTGCATCGGCCCTTCCATATATAATCTCTGCGGCTGTTTGTCCGTGTGCTGCCCAGTGCATCTTGTTTTGTATTGTTGCAAAGAATAGCCTGGATTCATCTGAATCGGGATTATAATCAATACTTGTGGCATATATATCGAGCACCTTGCGCCAGAAGACCTTTTCTGATGACCGGATATCGCGGATACGTGCAAGGAGTTCATCAAAGTAGTTTCCTCCGCCTGCTGACTTCAGGCGGTCATCGTCCATTGTAAAACCTTTTATGATGTATTCCCTTAAGCGTTCTGTAGCCCAAATGCGGAACTGTGTTCCACGGATGCTGTTTACCCTGTAGCCTACCGATATTATTGCATCCAGGTTGTAATATTCAACCTGATATGTTTTTGAGTCTGCGGCAGTTGTTGCAAAAATTGCAACAACTGATTCCTTTGAGAGTTCTCCGGTTTCGAATATGTTTTTTAAATGCCTGCTAATTCCCGACTTATCAACGTCAAAGAGTTCTGACATCTGGTTAATTGTAAGCCAGACTGTTTCATTCTGCATGCGCGTTTCGATACGGATTTTACCATCCTGAGACTGGTATAGTAAAAACTCGGTATTTACAGAGAGTTGTTTATTATCAGGCATTGTCATGCTCCTACATCACGAGGCTTTGTGTTATATAGCTTAATAAAAGCGTCAGATTCAATATCTGCATCATTAAGCGCGGGATTCACCCTATATGTTACCCTGTCCTCGTAATCCTCATGGTCAAAACCTGTAGTGTTCAGGCATGCCTGAACACTACAGGTTTTGCTCTGGATGAACCTTGTTTTATTTATTGTATCTTCAAAGGATGCTGTATCTTTCTCACCGCCCTTCAGCTGTTTATAATGATCTCCCAGCACAAGCTGTATCTTTTCCCAGTCCTCGTAGAAGTACTCCTGAAGGAGGGGGATTATCTTTGTTGAAAATATTCCGCATAGTGCCGGGTACTGTTCATCCTCTTCAAGTTTTGCAAGATTGATAAAGTATGCATGGCCGATTGTATGGTCACGGTCGTAAAGGAACTCGATGCGCTCGTTTATCTTTGAGAGCATTGCTTTTATATCTATGCCATTAATATTTAAACCTTCAAGTGTTGAGAGGTCCGGCATCATCTCTTCAAAAGTAAAGCGGCGGCGGAGTGCTGTATCCATTAGCGCTATTGAACGGTCTGCTGTGTTCATTGTACCAACTATGTAGAGGTTTGAGGGTACGCCGAATTTTTCTTTTGAATATGGGAGTGTTACCGTGAGTTCGTTTTCTGCTCCAAGGCGTTTATCCTCTTCTATGAGGGTTATCAGTTCGCCGAAGATTTTGGATATGTTGCCGCGGTTGATTTCGTCGATGATGAGGACGTATGGTTTAGCATCAGTTTTCCATTTAGAACTCTTACCGATATTTTCTAAAACAATATTTTTTTGAATTTCATAAGCAGGGGCATCATCAACTATCATTTTGACTTTCTCAGTATCCTTGAGTTTTACTAACTCCTTAATTACCGAAAAATAGTAACTTGATAACCCCATATACTGACCNNGACTCTTACACCTATATCCTTAGGATTCTGAAAAGGTTCTTCAAGCTCCATATCAAACATCTGTTTTAATGGTTTATACGATATAGAGTATGGCTGATTTTTTGATTGAGGATAAATTCGTATGGAATTCTGCTGGTATTCAATAATCGTGAATGGGCTACCCAGAGTAGTTTTTATTTCTGAATCATTTTCCCCCAAGTTTATCGAATTATACGCGGATACAATAACAGACCTTTTAAAGACACCATCTTCCTTAATATATTTTAATTCATCAGACGCTGTGTCCGACAGGTCAGGCTTAATACCCTCCACAAATTCCTCATAAGAATATGACTGATGAAAAGTAATAAAATCAACCCTGNNNCCTGCCTGATTCTACATATTTATTGAATCTTTCAACAGACTCTTTACGGGCGAAAGGCACTATACCATCTATTATTTCGAGAGCTTTGTTAACAACATTATAAGTTTTCCCTGTCCCCGGAGGGCCGTAGAGGATTGTATTTAGTGACATCTTAGAACTATCAGATTTTTCTTTATTCATATTTTTCTCAGTCTGCTCTTTATTGTAAAAGGATGGCACGGGCAATACCCTTCCGGTCAGCTTTTCTATATACTCAACGAAATCAGCGTCATGCGTTTCCCGTCCTTTATGGGGCTTTACTGCCCGTTCGATGAACCTGAAATGTGCTTCTTTGCAAAGTTCATAAATCTCAGGGATTTCTTTGTTTTCCAGTTTAAGTGATATATTATTCTCTTTAGGGGGAACGCTTGGAACATCCCAGTCTGTTTTATATTTATCGATCTGTTTAAGTTTACTTTCATCAATTACGGTTTTATCAAGTATCAGATTAGACTGTTCGTTCTTCTTTATGCAGATACACCAGGGCTGTCCTGTATTTAGGTAAAATTCAGTCGGGTGAAGTCTCACGTTCCACCCTGCTGGATCGGATTCATTAGCTTTGACAATAGATTCCGCAAAACATTTAAGTATCTTAATCTGTAATTCGTTATCAGGGATTATTGAA
>DINC01000230.1 GCA_002425885.1 Spirochaetia bacterium UBA5550
AACAATCATAAACTCTTTATATCTCAGGTATACTCAATGAACCCGATACTATCCAGGACGAAGATTATTAATGAAGTTATTGGATTTCTTTTGAACCTCATTGGAAGAAAGAACACGTACCGCATAACAGTCACAGGGAGGGACTACTCAAAATTAGTGCTTTTCTGGGGAATGGTGCTTTATGAAAAGGGGGAGAAGAGAGANNTAACAGGCACTGAAAAGTATTTCAATAATTACGTAAAGAACCTGGAAAAAAACCAGTTTAAAGTCACAAGAATTATAAAATAAAAGCCTGAGTTTTTTAAACCGCAGTGAAAATCATTTCACATAAGCCCTGCATGCAATCTGAAATTCATACTGAGTGTAGCGGTATTCTTTCTTTTTAAATTCAAACTGTTTATCAAATTCATCCAGTGCATCAGCATCGAAATTATAAACATCGCTGTAATAAAATTTCCCATTAACTCCATCCAGCGCTCCATTTACAAGTTCCAGCACAAGGAGCCCGAAAGGATAATTCCCATCCGGATCACTTATATTGTAATCCCTTGATACTTTAAATCCATGTTTACAATAATTATGCGGATGCCCCAGGATCAGTATTGCCCTGTGCCCGTTTTCAATTGCGATCTGTTTTGAATGATTTATTAATGCCGAACCTATACCTTTCTTCTGGTATTCAGGGAGCACACAAACAGGTCCGAAAGTAATTGTATCCATCTTTTTACCTGAGTCATCAAGTATGAAAGACTTTGTATACATAATGTTCCCGACAATTTTATCACCATCAACTGCTACAAAATCAAGGTATTTAATAAAGTCAGGGTGCTCTCTCATTTTATGGACTAAATAATGTTCTTCACATCCCTGTATATATAAATCCCAGAATGCTTCACGCGTAAGTACTTCTACTTCCCTGAAGTCACTCTCTTGTTCATTCCTTATAGTTATACTGTTCACTATTAATTCCCCTGTATCTGCATATTAAACGCAGGAAGAGTATCGCGAGATAATTAAAAATTATTCACAGACTACTTTTTCACCTGCCTGCGAAAACTCCCCAAAGCCTCTGTTTCTGTATCAAATACTTCAAAGAGGGTGATTGCCTGTGTCATATCAAAAACCTTTTTAACAGGCTTGCTTAGGCCGGAAACTTTAAGCGAGCCCCCCATTTTTTCAAGTTCCAGCATTGTTGTAATAAGAGCCCCGATTCCGGAAGAGTCAATATGAGTTATCTTTGCCAGGTTAATAATGAAGAGCTTTTTAGACTGGCCTATAAGTGAATTAATAACACTTTTNNAAAACCGGAGCATTATAAAAATCTATATTATCCCCCAGCTCCAGAACTGAAATATCATTCACGGTTCTGATATCAATATCAAGTTTCCGCTGCTGCGTCATTTTCCCTTGCCTCTCATATACAGAACTCCGGTAAAATCAGTTTAATACCTCTACCTCTATTAAACTCATGAGTCAAGTATCTTTATATTAGCTAAGTGTTATACGATTGGAGAACCGGAAAATTAAAAACTTTTTTCAGAAAAATAATTAATTCAGCAGTTGAAGTCACTCCCCTTTGTTTCAGCAAGTTTTCTGAATTTATCCAGCTCCAACTCTGTCTGTCTAATCATTCTGCTGCGCATAAATGGGAGAAGCAGCTTAAGAAGGGGAGTTTTACCTGTTCCTGACCAGATTAAAGTCATCAGGGTTTCTTCTCCCGATGGTATAAGGATAGTCTCTACTCTGGCCTCGAGAGTAGTCCCTGTAAGAATGGATACGTAACTTCTGCCGGGATTGCAATGAACCAGCTCCTCCTCCATCATATAAGAATTCCCTTTTTTTGAAAAGAAAAGAAGGGCAACACAACCGATCTCTCCCGGAACACCCTTCACAACAATATACTTTTTCAGATCAGTTTCCCAGCAGGGAAAATTTGAGGGTTTAATTAAAGCCTCTGCAACAATTTCACTCCTGCAGCTTATAATTACATTTACTTTAAATTTTATCATTATTCTTTTTGGACTTTACTCATTCTTTGTTAAAATTTTTATAATTCAACTCCATCTCTTCAATTGATTCACCTGTTTCTTTAATAATATATCTGATGAGAGCATCATTGTCAGATATATTATTGCTGTTTATCCTATTAAAAAGGCCATTCATCACCGCACCATGTTTCTTCATCAGATAATAGAAGAACATTAATGAACCGGAATATGTTTTCCCGGGATCAGAAGTATAGAAATCCATCCTTTTCATATGGAGCAGCTTTGCAAGAGGAATAAGTTCATTTTTGCTTTTTAATTTATTGAATATTCCGGCATACGGGGGGAAAGGGGATTCTACAACAAGATCCCCGCCGGGGGAGAAGCTCCCTGATTCAAAATACATTCCGCTCCCTTCTTTAAACCAGGGGTAATCTTCAGACTTATTAAATGTAAAATACAAAAAATCATGACTGATTTCATGCAGCTGAGTTCCAAAGTCCGGGATAGTATAGGGTACAATAAACCATTTGCGGTGATCTCCGTACCATCCGCATGTAACAGATCTTCCCCCTTTAATTGTTATTGCAGGGTGTCTCTTCAGCTCTTTATGATACAGTTTATCATCCGTCGTATAATACATCTCGATTCTATCACCCGGTGTCCTGCTGAAAATTTTTGAATAATACTTCCACACAAGAAGTGCATGATCACCATGAACTTTTGAAAATTCCGGACTGATATCTGAAAAAACAGTTACATTTTCCACTGAATATCTGAAAGGATAGCTGCTATCCGGATAAAGGGCCATTCCCGGATAAAGCAGAAGTATCGTGAGAATCAGCATCCATCTGCGTAAGTTTAATATAACCATATCCCCCCCCATTCATCTGATACATCAATAAGTCTTATTCATTATAGCAAATAACAAATGGTTTAAATCGTGTCATTGCGAACGACCATCAGGGAGTGAAGGCCGCTCCTCGCAATGACCCAAAAGAACTAATTCAATCGTTAACCGCTATAATTAAAGATAATACACTTAGGCTTTAAAAAAAAGGGGGATATTATAATGCCTTTAAATTATTCTCCAGCAGCTTCCTCATCTGGTCCACAGCTTCACGGGGCTCCAGAATCTTCACTTTACCTGAATAACTGAATACCGCTTTGCAGAGGTTTATAAGGTCACAGACTTTAAATGTCCCTATGACAAAGCCATCCTTATCATTGCTGTACCGGACATCGAGGTGCCCGAAATCCTCTTCGACACTCTCCTTCTCCTCAGGGCTGAAGCGGAGTTTGACATTGTACAGCGTGGTGCTTACAAAGGCTCCTATACTGTAGCGCATCAGTTCATCTGCCGGTGGTATATCATCATCAAAACTGATCTCTGTCACCCTGAGATTTCTGATCCTGTTGAGCCTGAATAGAGATATATTCTCACCATCCCTCCCCACATTCCGGGCTATAAGATATACAGCGTTGTCCCTGTATATCCAGCGGTACGGATTAAGCGTGTACTCCTCCGCCCCGCTTTTATTCTTTGAACGGTAAGTGAGCTTAATCTGCCTCTTCTCACATGCGGCAAAGTATATACGTGCGATTATCCAGAGTGACCTTGAACCATGACTCCCGACATAGCTTTTGAAGCAGTCCCTGATTCCCATGGTGTCTGAAACCACATTAAGATAATAAGGGAGTATCTCCAGCATCTCGGAATCTGTCAGTTCCCTTTCAAGGCCCACTCTCGGAGCCCCCTTCTCCATCTGCACAGGGAACCCCATCTCAATAAGCTTTGCCACGCTGTCACGAATCATCTTTTCAGTTACATCATCTTTACCGGGTTCCCTTGAAAGGAGCCCGGACATTGTAGTGCAGTTCATATTCTCCGACGAACTGCTGTGCTGAACAAGGGCAAGTATGTGAAGCTGTCTCATAAAAAGGCTGAACTGTGTTTTAGAGACCTTATCCGCAATTTTTATATCATTCATGGCCGGCTCCTCTCTCTGTTGTTTATATAATCGTGTTTTTCGACGCAATCTTTGATTTAATAAAAATAAACTTTATTAAAACATGCATAAAAATTAAATTTATGGAACCTTTTTCCAATATAGCGGGTCTAATTGATAAAATGTTACTCCTATTCATTTCATGAAGTTTCCTATTCGTCTTCATTCAAAGGAATGCTGAAACACTTCTTCGTTTTACCGGCCCCATGGGGCCGGTTTTTTTAAGGGAATGATACCCTCTACCTGAAAAATTTTTGCTGACATATATCAGGGAATCATGAAGATGTTTTTAACAAAACACCGGAGAATCCATGAACAGAAAGATATATACAGCACTCTTTATAATAATATTTTCCATTCCTATAGCCGCTCAGGATGACGATGATTTCGAAGGCACAATACAGGAGAACCTCACACCTCCCCCTCTTAAGGAACTGATAGACTACAACAGATCAAACAACACAAAAAACGGATTCTCGGCCCACAAGATGAACTATATTCTCCCCTATACATACTCATGGATGGATGAATATGACGGCAGGAAAAAAAATGAAATAAAATTCCAGATGAGCCTCAAGCAGCGGCTCCTTAAATTCTACGGATGGGCATTCTACTTCGGATATACACAGAAATCCTTCTGGCAGGCCTATGACTTCAGTGAATCGCGCCCATTTCGTGAAAACAATTTCAACCCGGAATTTTTTCTCCGCACAAAGATGTGGAGCGGCTTTCGTATAGACACCGGCGTTGAACATGAGTCCAACGGCAAAAATATCCCTGATTCAAGGAGCTGGAACAGGTTCTATATTACGCCATATTTTGAAAATGACCGCATTATCGCCAGCCTGAAAGCCTGGTACAGACTTCAGGAGAATAAAAAAGATGATGAAGAGGATGTGTCAGGAGATGACAATCCCGGAATACTGAGGTATTACGGCTATGGAGAACTGGGGCTCACTTTAAAAATTCCTGAACTTCGTAATACATATATTTCATCCCTCACAAGATTTAATCCCGCTCAAAAAAAAGGAGCCATTGAATTAAACCTGACAGTGCCATTGACATTAAACAGTATGAGCATCATGTTGCAGTATTGGGACGGATATGGTGAGAGCCTCATAGACTACAATGTAAGGCAGAGAAAGATCGGTTTCGGCCTGAACTTCACAAGATGATACACTTCATCTGATTGCTTTTCACAACTCCCCCTGGGCATCTGCCGTTTTATTAAAAATAAAATATCAAAATAAAGCATAAAATACACCTGACCATCCGGTCACAGAGTCATCCGGTTATTTGTATTCATTTTTAATTCAGAATATTTTTTAATTCCCTTAATCCTAATAGTTATTANNTTATTAAAAATTGATATTTTCTTTCTTTTACACTGTCAAAAGAATTGACAAAATCCTGTGGTTGGTTTATTTACCGTCTTGTCGGCTTGTTTTTGAACTGATGTGTCAGTCTAAACAAATGGCTGGATTCGTCATATTACAAATCCGGCATCGGAAATATAAAAAACACGGTTTAAAGAGGTAACAAAAATGAATATGCTGGACAAATCCATCCATATGTATGGCCGGACAGGTGTGATCACGGATGATGTGGCTAAGGTAGTTGATGATGTAATCAACTATGTTGGCAAAGAGATAAATTTTGCAACATCGCTGGGGCTCGGTAAATCTGTTCTCTTTATAAACGAGTTATACCGCAGGGCAAAAGCAGATCCCGAAATTAAGCTTAAAATCATGACAGCCCTCTCACTGGAGATCCCGAAGGGGANNAGGCTTGTTGGCCCGCTTTCAGAAAGACTCTTCGGCGGATGTCCTGAGCTGGAATATATGATTGACCTTCGGGCGCACAGACTCCCGAAAAACATTGAACTGTGGGAGTTCTACAGCAAGGCTGGATCAATTATGGACCTCCCGTCACAGCAGAGGCGGCACCTCCCCTCAAACTATACACATGTGTCAAGGGATGCCTATTTTACACAGAACACAAATGTTTTCGGACAGATGATGTCATGCCGGGAGATCAACGGTAAAATGATGTACTCCATGGGGTGCAACACTGATATAAATGTAACAGCAAACCTCTTCCTGAACCAGGGTAAAGCTGAAGGGAAAAAACGTGTACTCATAGGTGAAGTTAACGAAAACCTCCCCTTCATGTATGGTGACGCTGTTTATGAAGCTGATCAATTTGACGTATTCCTGAAGGGGCCGGAGTTCAACTACAGGCTTTTCGGGCCCCCTAAAGATGCTGTAACAATTAAAGATCACATGATCGGCCTTAATATAAGCACACTGGTTAAAGACGGCGGGACTCTTCAGGTGGGTATAGGCGCCCTTGGTGACGCCATAGTTGCCGGCCTTGATATGAGGCATACACAGAATGATAAATACAATGAAATAATAAATGATGCGGGGCTCACAAAGCGTTATGCATCTCTTATAGAAGAGTTCGGCGGAACAGGCACATTTGAACAGGGACTTTACGGTTCATCAGAGATGTTTGTTGATGCCTTTATGCAGCTCTACAAAAAGGGGATACTGAAACGTAAAGTATATGACAACCTTGCAGTAATGAAGCTTGTGAACGAAGGGAAACTCTCGGAAAACAATATACCTGAGAATATTCTTGAACTCCTCTTCGAATATGACGGCATACACCTGAGACTCAGAGAGAAGGATTTTAAAATGCTTAAACATTTCGGAATCCTTAAAGATGGCCTTACCTATAAAAACGGCTTTATCTATGACGGAGACAAAGAATACAACGCAGATATCCATGACCCGAACAACATGGCTGAGATAAAAAAACTTCTGGGCAAAAAGATGAAAAACGGCCAGATAATACTCGGCGGTTTCTACCTGGGGCCTGAGTCTTTCTACAAAGCTCTTAACGAAATGCCGGAGGAGGAGAGAGCCCAGTTTGGAATGTCCGGCGTTGAAAAGGTAAACCAGCTTTACGGAGACTCCGAACTCCGCACCCTGCAGAGAAAGGGTGGGCGATTTGTGAACTCAGGAATGATGGCAACTCTGAACGGCGCCATTGTATCAGACCAGCTTGAAGACGGCCGTATAGTAAGCGGTGTTGGCGGGCAGTTTAACTTTGTGGCAATGGCACACGCCATACCTGACGCGAAACTTATCATGGCAATAAGGGCAACAAGAGGTTCGGGAAAAACACTCAGGTCAAACATAGTTTTCAACTACGGCCACTGCACAGTTCCTAAATACTGGAGAGACATTGTTATAACAGAATACGGTATAGCTCACCTCAGGGGATTATCTGAAGAACAGGTAACACAGGAGATGATTAAAATCGCTGACTCCAGGTTCCAGAAGCAGCTTATCGAAAAAGCGAAAAAGCGCGGTAAAATTGAGGAGGACTGGGAACTTCCGGAAGAGTGTAAAAACAACTATCCTGAAAGAGTCGATTCATTCATCAGGAAACATCAGGCTGAAGGGTACTTCAAACAGTTCCCGTATGGAACAGATTTACTTCAGGATGAAGTTGTAATCGGCGGTTCTCTCAAAGGGCTCCTCGCATACAAAGCTTCAAAACCGGTAAGCACTATATTTAAACTTGTTACAGAGCTGTTCAAGCCTGTACCGAAGAAAGCAGCTCCATATCTTAAAAGAATGGATCTTGAAAAACCTGCTAACTTCAATGAAAGGTTCCAGCAGAAGACAGTAATTGTTGCTCTGAAAAACGCGGGAAAGATATAACAGCATGTGCTGTAAGGGGCAGGCATGCCAGCCCCTTACGACAGAAAAAACCCTCGCCGTAAGGTGAGGGTTTTTTTATATCGGGATGTTCATCATCCTTTGCTTTTGCAGTATTTTACCTGTCACTCAGCACTATATATTGTTTCATGATATTTTCCCTGAAATTTTCAGGAATATCACCCCAGTTCATTACATCAACAGAAAAGGGGAGATCACTTTCATCGAATGCTTCCTTCAGGTCGTTTATCAGTTTCATGTCCGCATCAAATACCACTATATCAAGATCAGATTGAGGCCTGGATTTACCTGAAACCCGGGAACCATAAGCCCATACAGTTCTGCCCGGTGCATGCTTTTTAAGAATCACTTTTAGCAGTTCAAGATGAACCGGCTTAATATCTGTATTCATTATCACTTTTCAGAAGTCCATTCCTCATTTTTCATTTTACAGTAAACAGAGATCACATCTTTTAAAAAGTCCCCTGTTTTATCAAGTGCTTCCTTGAATTTCTGTTCGCTGTAGTCATGTGCAGTACCAACCCTGGCATTGGCATATTCTATCCATTTTTCTATGTCTTCAATAATATGATTTTCAAAAGCCACACGCAAAACAGGTTTCGGACTGTTCGGTACATCAGGCAGACCTGTTTCATTTTCAAGGTATTTTTTCAGATGCTTCCACAATGTATCATAGCATGTTTCAAAGCGCTGCACAACAGATTCACTTATCCCCTCCCTGTCAAGCTGCGACAAATTATTTCTTCCATTCATGGAAAGATAATTGTTATACTGTTTTTCAAGGTGTATAAATGATTTTTTCAATTTATCATACTCTATCATTCTGTTTATCACCTTTAATTTTTATTAAATACTATATAGTAATCTTTTAATGAAAGAACAGTCTCACGGCTTAATGGACGGAGATCATTTATCTGCTTCTGAAGTTCATCTGTTTTTATAAGGAGTTCGTTCATTATCACATGCCTCTACGGTATTGTGCATAAGTTTAACCTCCTTTACTGTTGCAGTCAAGTATCTTTATTGCTGCTTATTTATATACGGGCCGTCAGCCGGATTGAAAACCGGTATCATAATGCTTTTACTTACTGCATCTTTAAATTTTCAAGCTGCATCATACCAGGGCTGTTTCAAAAACCACTGTTCTATCTGCCACTGTTGATGAAAGATAATTCAGTTTCTCAAAGATTTTTCTCTTCTGTCACCCCTGCGAATACTTCGACAGGCTCAGCACATGTGCAGGGGGCCATTTTTTCTTTCAGGTCTCAAACGAAATTTAAAATTATCTGACTGTTTATAACCGTAAACTTTACGCGGCGGATAATTATCCAGGTCCCAGTAGAATATCTCGTGGCCGTTTGTATAGAAGCAGAATGGCAAATCTGCTTTCTTAATATTCTGAATATAGTGGCAGTACTGCTTGGCCTGTTCACGCCCTATTGCCGGATCTTTGGTGCTCCTCTTAGCCTCAACAACAGCCATGGGGTTCCCGTCCCTCCCCATGAGAACATAGTCGCAGAACTGGTGCCCTGTGTACGGGTCATTCGCATCTTTCACTGTATCAGCAGAGATAAGGAGATCATACTCCTGCACAACCTTTGCGCGGTCATTAATATCCCACCCTGCCTCCATTAGGCGGGTATCTATCATCTCCTTACGTGTTTCAGCTTCGTTCTTCGACATTTATTTTTATCCCGACTTACAATCCCAAACCCTTCTTAATATCCTTAACCGACTTGCCGCCAATGGCAATGTTCTCTTCAGGGAGTTCCCTTATAGATATAAAAAAAGAGGCTGCGGGTATTCCGGTAATCTCAGCAGAAACCTCTGTCAGTCTGCGGATAAGCTCCGCTTTCATATCATCAGTAAGTTTACCCGATTCAAAAGTAATTAATGGCATACAGTCTCCTTATTCAGTTATATGTTTTAATCAAAGTTATTCACCAGCCAGCAATTCCCTGCCAAGATCTCCACATCTCCTCAAGGACTGCACTCACGATGAGTGCGTTTCGACGCGCGACACGATGTAGCAATAAGCGTCGATGAGGGGGATTAAGGGGGTGAGGTCATTCATTACATATGAAACCTTGAATGTCAACCCGATTGTGCCATAAAAAGAGCAGATGCTCACCTGAAATATATAAAAAAGCATATTAATTATTAAACACAAAACACATTCTGTGCAGCGATATGGTACGGACGCGATTAATCGCGCCCGTACCATATCGCTGTAAAATATCACAGCAGCATCAATAAACATAGCCCCAACAGGTCGATGCTGAAAGAATTAAAAATTATTTGATGATTATCTTTATAGTGGATGTACCGTTAATAAAATTACAGAGCGGATTACGCATTTGATATATAAATAAATAATAACTTGACGAATAAAAAAAACTGAAAATAATTTCCTGATAATAAGGTCCGATATGTATTCCATAAAGAAAGACAATAATATTAATATAATCCGGAAAGTTGTTTCACAGGAATCTCCTGAATCAGAGATAATTCTCTTCGGCTCTCGTGCATCCGGTAATGTTACTGAATCCAGCGACCATGATCTTCTGGTTAAAATAAAAAAAGCATTATCAATTACTGAAAAACGGACTCTTTCAAGCAGAATCCGCAAACAGCTTGCTGAAAAGCTGATAGATTCTGATATAATAATAAAAGATGAAGCAGAAATATCTGAATCATTAGATAATCCCGGAAGTGTTATCAAAGAAGCTATCTTAAACGGTATCAGGTTATGACTGCTGAGTATCTCTTTGTTTGGTGTTGATGTCCGCTATCCTGATAATTTTTATCAGCCGACAATTGATGAAGTTAAGTATTATACTTCGCTTGTTTTCAGAATTAAAGAACTTGTTCTAAAGAGAATACCGGNNACGATGTTATTAAAGTTGAAGTTATGGATGATTATATATTAAAACTGACATTCGAAAATGGTGAAATACGCGAATTCGACTGTAAACAGATTTTAAATGAAAAACCTTTTGATTCTCTTGCAAATGATTTTATTTTCAAACAGGCACGGATTGAATATGGTACTGTCGTATGGCCCAATGAAATAGATATTGCCCCTGAAACACTCTACCTTGATTCAACAGCTCTTTCATAATCAATATCTCTTATCCTGATCCTGTCAGGAGACAAGGATTTCATCCTTTGAAATTACATCTGCGGAATATGCCAGGCATGCCATTATATCATCTTTCTGAACCGGGGGATATTCAGAAATAATATCTTCGATTTCCATACCCTCAGACCTCTTTTTTATGATAAATTCCACTGTAATTCTTGTACCTCTTATTACAGGTTTACCCAGCATAATGTCAGGAGAAATGCATATTTTTTCTTTATAATTCATATTACTCCTCATTTATATAAACTATAACGATAAGATAAACCAAATCAATAAAAAAAATTTTTAGACTACGTAAAAAATATCATCGCAGCAATAATGAACATATCCCCGGCAGGTCGATGCAGGAAGATTTTCATTTTCAAGATGGATCCACAAAATCAGTATTCATGGAGAAAACGCAAGAGGCCGAATCACTTTACGTCCGGATAAAAGTCACCCGCTCAAGAGATGTAAAAAAACCAAAACAGAACTGTGAAACAATCACTGAACAAACCAGTCTATTGTTTTACCGTAAAGTTTTGCAAACCTCATAAGCTCAATAACATCAACCCGCTTTTCGCCGGATTCGCATTTCGATACGTATGACTGCTGCTGCTGAAGGTGTTTAGCCACATCTGCCTGTGTTAATCCGGCATCAAGCCGGGCCTGTTTCAGACGCTTAAGAAAAGCCTGATATTCTTTTGTATAAATTGAATTTTTCACTTGTATAATATATATCCTATTATAGAATATCCCAAAATAGAATATTATATCAAATCACAGAGAGGCACCCATGGAAATACACTCCTTCAATACAACTGATGTTGAATACAAACTTTATAAAATAAGCGGGGCAATCGAGACAATGAAATTCGCAATGGAAGGGCTTCGCCTCCGCATGCAGATAACCGATAACGAGCTTAACGGATTTTATACAGTGCTTTCTGATGCAGCAGACAGGGCCACAGATCTCATTAACAGCTTTAAGCCTGTACTTACAGGATGGGATGAACGGATAGTGCTGCTCTTTTCAACACATGATACCCTGAAGGAGTAAGATTAAAAAAAATTACTTGACACTGCTTAAGAGCGGGGGTGTATAACTCTCTCTGGTAACGCGGTAATTAAAAAATGGCAAAAGTTAAATTCAGGTCACCCATCAAGTCCATTCATGGACGCATCGGTAATATAATATTCTATACAGTAAACGGGAATAATTATGCCCGCTCCTGGTCAATCCCTGAAAATCCCCGGACAGAAATACAGCAGAAAAACCGGGTAAACTTTGCAGATGCTGTTAAGCTCTGGCAGAGACTCACTGATACAGAAAAGGCTGAATATAACCGCATGGCTATAGGTAAACCGCTTAGCGGCTACAACCTGTTTATATCAATGAAGATGAAAAACATCTCACCTGAAGTTTTAAAAGTTCAGGAAAGGGTACAGGTAAAGGAATGCTGTATATACACTCCCTATATACAAGCAGTCACCTCCGTTTCAGCTCCTGAAGGTCTGTTTTTAAATAAAGAATACAGATTTAACGGGGCGGGATTGTGCAGACCTCCGTTAAAAAAACCGCCGGGGCGCCTATTCAGGGCCGCATAAATTTATCTAACATCGATTTGCCATATTTCAATCCCCCCACTGCCAGGGCCATATCCCTGAATCGAATGCCCCCTCACAACATATATTTATTTTGACAGAAAACCATGCAATTTTATACTGATTCAAAAATGAAGAGGAGCTTTATCATCAAAGCTGAACATATAGTATTATTCTTAATAGCGGCAGCAGTTTTAACTTTCACCTCCTGTTCACCTGTTGACAAGGTAAAGTTGAGCAGCATAGACCTTCTTGGTAATGAGATCCCTGTATGGCGCATTGTAAGGGGATTAAGCGGCAGCAGCGGAACTGTGGTGTGGTCGCAGGAGAAGCAGACAGCAGTTAAGGAGTGGGATGTTGTTTCTGTAAAAATCTCACGAAAGAACCGGCAATTTTTACTCCTCTTCAGCTATGACCGCAAAGAAAAGGAGTGCAGGCTTGTTGAATACAGGATAAACGGCAAACAGGAATCACCTTTTTATATCTACCAGTATGTAACCTTAACCCGCTACCGTTACCTCCCTGAATTCGTTGATTATTTTTTTGACCCGTCAGATGGGCGTTAGAATCCAAGACTAAACAATTTTGCGGTAGTAGTTTGAGATTAAATTACTCCTCAATGTCATCTCCGCGCAGGCGGAGATCCATATTCTTAAAATATTAAATGCTATTAACAATGGATTTCCGTCTTCACGGGAATGACATCCCCCCTTGCCTCAAACCTACAACGGCATAACAGGCACGCATATATCAACAACATGCTTACCCTGAGGGTGATCTTTCGGGTCAGGGCCGTAGAGTTCAAAGCATGGCCTGTCGTCAGGCTGATACCCGCTTTCCGGGAGCCATGTGCCGTACACCCAGGCCCAGGCCTGTTCATATTCATCGCCGTTAATCTCAAAGTGAGCAACAGCATAAGAGCCGCCATCGATCTTCATCTTCCCTATTTCGCTGTCAACCCGTACATTATCAGGCATGGTGAGGCATACGCTTACCCTGAGCTTATTCTCATCTGTGACTTCGGGATTATCGTGATACATTGCAATAAGTTTTGTGTCAGGCATAAGCAGTTCCCGCGAACCTGCCCATGAACAGATTCTGCTTATAAGCTTTTCAAAAAGGGAGGGATCTCCCTTATATGGCCCCACGTGTCTCACATAAGCAACTGTCATGTCGGGAAACTTTTTTACTTCTATGGAAGAAGGTTTAATTGTGTTCATCTTTTTTCTCCTGTTAATATTTTCTTCATCATAACCGTGGAGATGAACATCTTCTTGCCCGGTGCTGCTTTTCTTTTTACTTATATTGCTTTTGTTTTTATTAATTTTGCTTTCTTCTTCAGCGTAAAGTTTCTCCTTTTTCCATGCAGATGGAGTTTTTCCGAACTTATCCCTGAACGCACGGGAAAACTGCGCCGAACCTGAATAGCCGCAGTCAAAAGCTATCTCTGTCATATTCTTTTTAGGATTCATCACAAGCAGCATAGCTGCCTTCTCCACCCTTACACGCTGAATAAACTGATTTAAAGTCTCCCCCATCATACCAGCAAATATTCTGTGAAAGTGGAATGGAGAGAATCCTGCCACAAAGGAGAGATTTTTCAGGGTCAGGTCACCCTCAGCTATATTATTCTCTATGTAATCAATGGCACGGTTTACCCTGGCTGTATATTCCTGAAGTAGAAACCTGTTTTCTGTTCTGTTCCTCTCCATCTTACCTCTTCATAGACATTCTGCCCTGTTCCGCCATATGCTTCGCGAAATTATCATATCCGTTCTTTTTAATATAATCTATACAGCCGAACCTGTCAGACCTGAATACAAATCCGATTACACGCGATATGGGGTTATGAAAATCCTTGCACTCATGGAGATCGGTATATGTTTTACACTCCGCGCAGCTTTTAAATCCGTTTGTCATGCAGCACTTTCTTATTCCACACCAGGTTGCTTTTTCATTACCTGCGCAGCCGGGACATTTCCCTTTCTGATATTTCCCGCATGCTTCGCAGTACAGGCCGCAGAAAGCGATATTGTCAGTATTAGCCTTTATCTGTTTTGTATCCATAATTATACCTCCTGTTTATGACAGCTATACTCATGTTTAGTATGTAGTCAACAAAAAAACAGTTCTGCTCCGGCCGTCTTAAACCTTTCATGCCGGGTTACAGGCAGCCGGGGTTATTACACACCTAATCTCCTTGCATGAGTAACAAACACATCCTCCAGAGTGGGAGATATCTTCTCCAGTGAAAATTCCTGTACGCCCGAACTTTTCAGCGCGGCTGAGAGCTCCCTCTTCATACCAAAGCCTTTTCCGCACAGAAGGTGTATGTCGCTGCCGAAGATTGCCGCCTCATCAATAAAGGGGAGAGCCGACAATGTATCAAATACCCTGATAAAATTATCCACCTTCAGAGTATATACATCATGATGAAGTTCACTCTTAAGTTCCTGCGGAGAACCGTATGCAATAATCCTCCCTGCTATGATAAGAGCCATGCGCCCGCAATGTTCCGCCTCATCCATGTAGTGTGTTGTAACAAAAATTGTTTTCCCCCTGCGTGAGAAATCGTATATCAGTTCCCAGAAGTTTCTCCTCATTAAAGGGTCAACACCGGAAGTCGGTTCATCGAGAAACAGTATGGAGGGATCATGGATAATTGCGCTGCCAAGTGCAAGCCTCTGCTTTATTCCTCCGGGGAGCGAGCTCACCCTCTCTCTTTTACGTTTGCCTATCTCAGCCATATCAAGTACATACTCCATCCTCTCCTTCAGGTGATTCCCACTGAGCCCGTATATGCTGCCGAAAAACTCCAGGTTCTCAATAACAGTAAGCTCGCTGTAAAGAGAAAACTTCTGCGACATGTACCCTATGGAATTCTTGATCTTATTCTGCTCATTTACAATATCATGCCCTGCAACAGTGCCGCTCCCCTCTGTGGGGGTAAGTATCCCGCAGAGCATCCTGATTGTTGTGCTCTTACCGGCACCATTGGGCCCAAGGAAACCGAATATCTCCCCGCGGCTAACAGAGAAGCTTATATTATTCACAGCTGTAAAATCACCAAACCTCTTTGTAAGTCCATTTACAACAACAGACTGTTCCATCATTCAAACCTCCTGTTCACTCTCCTGACACTAAGCGCGAGAAAGATCACTGACAGAAGACCCAGGGCCAGCATACTCTCCCATAGCATTGTAACACCAACCCCTTTAAGAAATATCCCCCGTGTAATATCGATAAAATATCTCATAGGATTAGCAAGAGTGATTATCCTGAATACAAGGGGCATGGCATAAATCGGGAATATAAATCCCGATAGTATAATCGACGGTATAAAGAAGAGGAATGTAGAGAGCATCGCCTGCTGCTGTGTCTGGGATATTGTTGATATATAAAGCCCCACACCTAATGTACAGATTATGTAGAAGCCTCCGCACAACAGCATCAGGATAAAACTGCCGTTAAATGGCACTCTGAACCACGCTATTGTTACAAAAGTTATAACTACTATATCCGCAAACCCCACGATTGCAAAGGGGAGTGTTTTCCCCGCCACAAACTCCAGCGGTTTTATGGGGGAGACAATTATCTGCTCAATAGTGCCGCTCTCCCGTTCCTTCACAACAGACATGGAGGTCATCATGATTGTTATGAGTGCAACAAGGAGGCCAAGAACAGCGGGGAGAAAGAAGTTTCTGCTTTTAAGTTCAGGATTGAAAAGAGTCCGCTCTACAAGATTTACGCCCCCTGTGGAGATTGCTGTTCCTGTTCCGCGGTTTCTCATTGTAAGCATTACACTTTTTTCGAGGAATCTCTCTGAATAGTCATTGGTAATCTGGCTGATATAAGCCAGTATAACAGATGACCTGCTTGAATCGCTGCCGTCCACTATGATCTGCACTGCTGCCTGCTCCCCCCTCTTCAGGTTATCTGAAAAATCGTAAGGGATATTGATGAACATATCAACGTCCCCTCTGTCAAGTGCCGCACCCCCCATATCCGGAGATTCAGCATCCGCAGCATAAAGAAAATATCCGCTTGCAGTGAACTTTTCAATAAACGATCTGCTGTCAGAACTCCTGCTGCTGTCCAGCACTGCCATTCTTATATTCACAACATCTGTATTAACAGCGTATCCGAATATAACCAGCATAAGCACAGGTACGCCAAAGAGCATCATCTTCATCCTGTTGTCACGGAGTATCTGCCTGAACTCCTTGATGATAAAGCTTTTGAGTATATTGCCCCGCATAATTTTTGTTCTCATATAATCACCTTAATTCTCCGGCAGAGTGAGAGACATCTTTTTCACTGCGATAATCAGTACAACAGCAGCATAAACAAGGAGGAATAAAATCTGCACCCGCAGCATCATTACGCCTATCCCTTTCAGTGCTATCCCCTTCACTATTACAATGAGATACCTCGCAGGCACAGCATAAGTTATACCCTGTACAAGTAGCGGCATATTATTAATAGGGAAAATAAATCCTGAAAGTATAAATGAGGGGAGGTATGTTGCAACCATGGCAAACTGCACAGAAAGTACCTGTACCCGTGTTGCTGCTGATATAAGGATTCCAAGGCCCGATGTACCTATGAGAAAAAGGAGCGCCAGGAGATAGAACTCTACAAAGCTCCCGCGCATTGGGACTTTAAATACAAAGTATCCGGCGCACACTGTAATCATTACATCGAAGAGTCCGATGAACAGGTAAGGTATCAGTTTCCCGAAAACAAGTTCCCACCTTCTAACCGGTGTTGTTATGAGAGTCTCCATTGTACCCCTCTCCCATTCACGGGAGATTGTAAGTGAAGCTATAAGGGCGGAGATGATTGCCAGTATAATAACGATAAGTCCGGGGATAATAAAGTTCCTGCTTTCAAGTTCAGGGTTATACCAGATCCTGCTCCTGACATCAACAGGCGGTGTTATCTCAGGGAACCCTGCTTTCTTCAGCCCTGACATCTTTATTTCGATGTTATGCGCCATGGTAATTGCCTTCATGTAGCCTGTTGCAACTGTTGCTGATGTTGAATCTGAACCATCAACAATGAGCTGAACCTGGACATCTCTGCCGGTTTTTATCCTCCTTTCAAAATCCGGAGGGATAACAACAGCCATTGTGCATCTCCCGGAATCTATATACCTGTCTATGTCATCATAGTTTTCCGCGTAAGCTATAACATCTATATATTCAGTGTGGCTGAACCCTTCGATAAAAGCCCTGGACGATGCGGTTCTGCTCTGATCATAAATCATGGTCTTCACATGCTTCACATCCATGGTGAGAGCGAATCCGAAAAGAAGTATCAGAATAAGGGGAGCGATCAGCGAGAGTATAAGACTTCTTTTGTCCCTGCGGATCTGAAGCCACTCCTTGTCTGCAATTGCAAAAAGACGGATTATTGAACTACGCACTCTCATACTTTTCACCTTTCATGACAATCTCCATGAAGCAGTTCTCCAGGTTAGGGACCTTCTCTTTAACAGATACTTTACCTGTTTTACTCTTAGAGAGAATAGACCTGATCCTTTCTGTATCACTTCTCCTGTTCCGCACAAAGACCTTCAGAGTTTTACCCTCACGTATTATTCCGCTGAACTCACCGCTTTTATTAAGCGCCTCCTCAGCTCTCCATATATCATCAGTTTCAATTTCAATAAGCGCACCGGGCACAGAGCCCTTCACCTCTGCCGGAGTTCCCAGTCTTATAAATCTCCCCTCATGCATAAGAGCCACCCTGTTGCAGCGTTCAGCCTCATCAAGGTATGCGGTACTCACAACAATGGTCACCCCGTCAGAGAGAAGATCGTAGAGTATCTTCCAGAACTCCCTCCTTGACACAGGGTCAACTCCATTCGTCGGCTCATCCAGCAGTATAAGACCGGGGCTGTGGATAAGGCAGCACGCGAGCCCTAACTTCTGCTTCATTCCGCCGGAGAGGTTTCCAGCAAGCCTCTCCCTGAAGGGCCCGAGTCTGCTGAATTCATAAAGTTTCGGTGTACGTTCATCGATAGTTTTGCGAGGCACACCGAAGAGTCTTCCGAAGAAACGGATATTCTCCTCAACAGTAAGGTCCTCGTAGAGTCCGAATCTCTGCGGCATATAAGCAAGGCTCTCCTTTATCCTGAACCTGTTGCGCGCCACATCCATTCCGTCTATCAGTATCTCCCCCGCAGCAGGTATAGTTATCCCGGCCATCATTCGAAGGAGCGTACTCTTTCCCGCACCGTCAGGCCCCACAATGCCGAAAATTTCCCCCCTCCTCACATCAAAGCTCAGTGAGTCAACAGCCCTGTTCTCCCCGAACTTTTTCGTGAGATTACTAACGGAGATCACTTTTCATCCCCTTTCAATACTATATCAGCATCAGCAGGCATACCGGGCTTCAGTATCATATCTCTGTTTTCAATTGCAACTTTCACAGCGAATACAAGCTTCACCCTCTCCTCCTTTGTCTGAATAGTCTTTGGTGTGAATTCAGCCTTATTTGATATTGAGACAACCTTCCCTTCAAAAACTTTATCAGGAAACGAATCTATCATTACATTAACCTTCTGCCCTATCCTGACAAATCCGAGTTTCTTCTCATTAACATAGAGATACATCCAGGGCTTCGACAGGTCTGCCACTGTAAGCACAGGTGTGCCGGGGAACGCCATCTCACCCGGCTCAAGGCTTGTATCAAGCACAGTGCCCTCTATTGGTGAGTATAACACCGCGTAGTCTATTGCAGCATCAACATTATCCATTGCAGCTTTTGCAACTTTATAACCGGCCTCGGCATTGTCCAGGTCACGGCGCGAAACAGATCCTGTTCTGTACAGGTCACTTATCCTCTTATAGTTCTTTTCAGCATTCCTGAAATTTGCCACTGCAGATACCCTCTGCGCGGAGAGTTCATCATACTGAAGTTTCACCAGAAGGTCCCCTTTCTTTACATCACTCCCCTCACCGCGCGGGATATCCGCCACGCGCCCTGCAATCTTTGAGCTTATCTCAATTTCAGTGACCTCAATTGTTCCACTTCCGCTGATTACATCTCCGTTTTCACCTGCATGTCTGAACACTTCAAAGTAAAGTGTTGCAGCAGTAACAACTATAATTACAACAGCAACAGGTATCATCTTTTTATTTTTCATCTGCACTCCTCCAGAATAATCTTCTCATCTTCAATTCCTGTCTCTTTCTTCAGCTCAGCAAGCGCAACATAGTATGAATACAAAGCGTTTATATACGATGTCTTTGCCGAGGTAAGCGCAAGCTCCGAGGAGAGGAGTTCCGAATTCTTAATAACCCCTGCCCTGTAGCTCTCCCTTGCAATACGAAGACCCTCCTCTGCAGTCTTCACATTCTCCATCTGCGAATTTATCGTCAGGTAAGCAGTGAGGAGCTTCGAATACGAGGAGTTGATGGAAACCGAAATGGCACTTCTGAGCCTGGCCAGTTCCTGTTCACCCTCCTTCACCTTAAGTCTCTCCTCACGCTCCTGTGCCCTCAGACTGTCAGCGGGGAAGAGCGTACCCCACCTGTAAGTAGCAGCGACCTTCACCTGCCATGTATTCTGCCATTCATCACTCCCTGAAATTCCTGAAAAATCAGGTGTAATCGGCCCCATGGGTGTGGCTATTGTTGAATTGATGCCGTTTGGTTCAAGCTTTGTCATACCGTAGTAACCACCCACAGAGAAACTTGGCCAGAGATAATAGGAGGAGTAGACATTCTCAGAGTGTTCCGCAATCTCAATCTTCTTACGTATCTGGATCACTTCAGGCCTGTTCTTCAGGGCAACAGATGTGAGCATATCAATTTGTTTATCAGGCTCAATGCAGATTACAGGTTTCACTTCTCCCTTCAGCACCTCTTTATTCACTGTGTACAGGTTTCTCCCTCCGCCAAGCCTGTGGTTGAACATCTCAAGGGCCACACGGCTTCCGCTCTCCGCGTTGAAAAGCTCAGGCTCAAGGTTCATCATCCGCACCTGCGCCTGTAAAACCTCAAACTTCGGCACCGTACCTGTTCCGTACATATTCTTTACATCCTTAAGATTCACCTTCAGCACTTCAAGGGACTCCTTTTTAAGACCGATCATTTCATCCGCTAAAAGAAGATCGAAATAACTCCGGATAACACTGTACTCCACTTCGCTTTTTATTCTGCGCAGGTCCTCTTTAGATGCTGAATATGATTTCTTCGATGCCTGAAGTGAGTTATAGAAAACCCCGGGATTAATCCCGAACTTCATCTGTATAAACTTAATGTCAGCCTGGCCGTCCGAAAGGCTCATGAATCCGTTCTCAGCAGACTGTCTCATGACAGATGCTTCAGACTCAAGCACAGGCATAAGCTGGCCCCACACTGCATTCACCTTTTCATCAGCCTCGCGTGTTCTCAGCTCCGCGATCCTGTAATCATGATTGCTTTCAAGTGCAATCTTCACTGCCTCATCAACAGTAATGCCGGCAGGTTCAGCCTTAAGATAAGAGACGGAGAGCAGAAGCATGGTAAAAATTACAGAACCACGAAAAATAATCTCCCTCAATGCTGCCTTCATTTTACCCCCTCCTTCACTTCAATCCCCTCTTTCAGTATCCTGAACATATTGGTTCTGAACTCTTCATAAAAATTATCTTTAAAAATAACTCCTTCAACAGGGGAGCCCTCCATCGGTATCCTTATGATATTAAAAAATATAATTCCGCCGATAATCTGAAGAAATGTCATGTAAGGGTTCAGCTCTCTTATCTCCCCTCTCTCCACCCCCTTTGTAAAGATGGGCTCAACAATTGTCATCACAGGCATAACCAGATTCGGCACAGCAATTTTCCTGAAGAACTCCCCGCCGCTGGCAATCTCCCTCATATATATCCTCATGAATCTTCTATCTATCAGCTTCAGCAAATCAACGTATCTCCCAATGATTGAATAGAACTGTTCAATAGGCTCATTGCCATCAGCTGATGCCTCTTTTATCTGTCCATATATCTCTGTGGCGATGTCTGTCAGAATCCGTTCATAAAGCTTCTCCTTGCTCTTGTAATAGTAGTAGATCATTGCTTTGTTTACCGAACCTCTCTCTGCAATGCTGTCCACCCTTGCACCTGCGTAACCAAGTTCAGCAAACTCATCAAGCGCCGCATTTATTATCTTCTCTTCAGTGGATTTATCTTTCTTAACCATATATCCCTCCTTTAATACCGTTCTCTTAATCATACTAAACAGTTATTTAAACTAACTATTTAGTTAAAAATAATGATACGGCCCGCAAAAGTCAACCTTTTCTTCAAAAAAACTAACTAAATAGTTAGTTTTTTACTGTTTGTTAGTCATAAAAAGCAGAGAATAAGCTGCGGCATAAAAAATAATTGTCTTTTAACGCTTATCTTTTTTTCTTGTAAGAGATAAATAATCCGGGGCCTGGTTAATTATGAAAAAAATATGCGTATTTTGCGGTTCAAGCATGGGGAATAATCCGGTTTATGGTGAAACCGCCGAAAAACTCGGAGTTCACCTTGCCGAAAGAGAGATCGGCCTTGTTTACGGAGGGGGAAATGTGGGCCTCATGGGGATTGTATCTTCAGCAGTTATGAATAAAGGTGGGCACGTAACCGGAATCATTCCGGAAATGCTTTACCGGAAAGTGCCGCACCAGCATATAAGTGAACTTGTAGTCGTTAATGACATGCATGAACGTAAATCAATGATGTATCGCCTCTCCGACGGATTCATCTGTCTTCCCGGCGGAATTGGCTCATTGGAGGAGCTGCTTGAGGTTTTCACATGGGTACAGCTTGGTTACCTTACAAAACCTGTGTGTATATTGAATATTAACGGATTCTACACCCCTCTTCTCAAACAGTTTGAAACAATGCTTAATGAAGGATTTCTGAAGGAAACCCATCATGAAAATCTCCTTATACGCACAGAAATCGACGGAATAACAGAGGAGATGTTCTCCCTTGAAATAAAAACAGGGGATAAATGGATTTAGCATGAATGACGAAATTAACTGGCTCCTTGAAAACAAACTGGTAGAGATTACATCACCGGGGGAGAATATTTCTCCTAAAAGTATCCTCCGCCGTATCAATAAAGAGAAAGTTCAACAGGGAGTCTTCACCGCTATGGATGAAACCGGAGGCTATATACTTATGAATGTCATAGACATAGCGGATTCATCATACCTTGCTGATGCCGGGATAATCCGCCCGGCAAAGGGGGATTCAATCTACCGTTTCACAACCGGCTTCAATTCAAGCCCGGGGGCCTCAGCAGCAATGGAGATCCTTGAAGCCTGGACACTCTACATAAAACACCCCGAATACCGGAAACCTATGGCTGAATTCATGAAAACCTCATTCACGCCTGAGCATATACTCTACCTGAAAAAAACAGACTCACTGAATACACTCTTCATACCGATGCAGCAGAAACTTAAAATCGGAAGATACAGGGAGACAGTTAATCCGGAAGCAATAAGAAAGGAGCGTTTCAGGGAACTGCTTAAAAACATGAAAGCCGGTGAGCATATAACATATATCGCCATGATACCGCAGACATCAACCTATGAGCCGAAATTCTACTCCATAGGCACAAAGCCCCATGAGGAGACACACTTCTCCTTAAAAAGAGAAAGCTTCAATTTTAAACCCACTCACGGCGGGCACATAAAGGCCGAAAAAAAAGGTGAAGGGATAATCTATTATGTTGATGCGGGTTCCAACTATATAGGCAAAGGGGTTAAAACAAAACTTGAAACTGCTGAAAGCGTGGTAAAAGCGCTGCGCAGAGATTGCAGCGGCTGTACATTTATTCCGCTGGAAGGGAGAGGAGCCTTCGGTACAGAACAGAGCTACTAAAATTCCGGAGCAGCTAAACAGGAGAAAACAACCATGGATATGATATCAAGAATTTACTGCGCTGACCTTAAACTACGCGCTTACACAGTAACATCCCTGGAAACAGCACGGGAAGTAACATCCATACACAAAACAACACCTAATGCCACAATGGCCCTGGGGCGCACAATAAATGCTGCGGCTTTACTCAGCGCCACACTGAAACCTGAAACCAACCAGAGTATACTGCTGAAGTTCTCCGGAGAGGGCCCGCTTAAAGAGGTGCATGTTCAGGCTGACGCTTTCGGCAACATCAGGGGATACATTGCAAACCCTTCAATAGATATTACAGATCCAATCGGCCGCATAAGCTTTTCAAAAGCAATCGGCGCCGGGCTCCTTACAGTGATAAAAGATATCGGGATGAATGATCCGTATAACAGCGTGACCCCGATTCTCTACGGCGAAATAGCGCAGGACCTCGCCTACTATCTTGTGACATCCGAACAGATACCTTCAGCGGTAATCATCGGGCTCAACCTCGGTCAGGAAGGGGAGATAAAATCCTCCGGGGGAATCCTTATACAGACATTCCCTGATACTGAAGAATCTGTAATCGGAATGATCGAGGAAAATATACAGAATATGAAGACGAACCTTGGAGACAGACTCGAAGCAGGTGAGAATATATACGGCATAGTGCAGGAGCTTTTTAATAACAGCCATACAGAGATTATGAGCGCCACACCGCTGATTCACAAATGCAGGTGCAGCCACGAAACGCTTCTCAGGCTGATGAAGACACTGGATAAAACAGATATTCACGAAATGATTGAACAGGATGGAGGGGCTTCAGTAACCTGCACTTTCTGCCGGAAAGAATATAAATTCACACCGGAGGAACTGAAAGGGATACACAGTTAGCCTTTCTCCTGCACCCTTGTCATTGAAACAGTCTTACCAGAATCATTAATCTTGAATATAATTCCGTTAAGCCAGGGGTTCTCATCAGCAGGTTCAAACTTAACCCTTGTCTGTGTGAGGAAAAACCTGATGGAACGCTCTTTGATCATCCCTATCACTGAATCAAGAGAACCTGTCATGCCTATATCAGTAATGTAGCCTGTGCCATGATGGAGAAGCCTCTCGTCAGCTGTCTGAACATGAGTATGAGTACCGAAAATTGCGGAAGCCCTGCCGTCAACGTACCAGCCCAGGGCCTGCTTCTCAGATGTAGTCTCCGCATGAAAATCAACAATAATAATGTCAGCCTGATCTTTTACAATCTTATATATCTCGTCGAACTTCCTGAATGGACAGTCCATGGGATTCATCATAACCCGCCCCATGAGATTGATTACACAGATTTTTGTCCCCTTAATATTCCCGAGGCAATAACCTTTACCGGGAACATCAGGGGGGTAGTTCGCAGGACGTATCAGGTTCGGTTCGCTGTCAATAATCTGGAGAATATCATTATTACCCCATACATGGTTCCCCGAGGTAATCACATTCACGCCATAAGAAAAAATCTCACGCGTAATTTCAGGAGTCATGGAAAGACCGCCTGCTGAATTTTCACCATTTGCTATTACAAAATCTATTCTTTCACGTTCGACAATGGTCTGCAGCTTGTTGCCGAGAACTCTTCTCCCCGCCTTCCCTACAATATCACCAATTGCCAGAATTTTAAGTTCTTTCATTATATATATCCTTTAATGACCTGTAACCTGTCACAGCCTGACATGTCGATAACTTTTTGGAATTAAAAAGGGCTGCCCTTGCAGGTCAGCCCTTTTTGAATTATATACTGCATTGATCAGCGTGCGTAATCAATTATTCGTGTCTCTCTGATAACTGTCACTCTTACAATACCGGGATACTTAAGCTCAGACTCAATTCTCTGCGCGATATCCCTTGCCATAACTTCGGCCTTTTCATCAGACACTATGGCATTGTCCACCATAACCCTCAGTTCGCGGCCTGCCTGAATTGCAAAAGTCTTTTCTACACCTTTAAAATCAGAGGCAATCTTCTCAAGGTTTTCCAGCCGCTTAATATAAGTATCAAGAGACTCTCTCCTTGCACCAGGCCTTGATGCTGAAATAGCATCTGCAACCTGCACAAGCACAGCTTCAAAAGATTCCTGCTCCCTGTCATTATGGTGTGAAGCGATAATGTTGATACACTTATCGGATTCACCGAATTTCTTTGCCATCTCGGCTCCCACAATAGCGTGAGCGCCTTCACCCTCGACAATGCTCCCCTTTCCGATATCATGGAGAAGCCCTGCTCTCTTCGCAAGCTGAACATCAAGACCAAGTTCACCTGCCATTATACCCGCAAGGTTTGCAACCTCTATGCTGTGAGCTAGAACATCCTGCCCGTAACTTGTCCTGAACTTAAGCTTACCGATGTTGTAAAGAGCGTCCTTGTGCAGCCCCGGTATACCGAGGTTATAAGCGGCCTTTTCACCCTCTTCAAGCATTGTCTCCTCGATCTCCTTTGTGATCTTCTCAACAACCTCTTCAATTCTTGCGGGGTGAATCCTTCCGTTCTGAATAAGCCTTTCAAGTGAAAGCCTTGCAATCTCCCTTCTTACAGGGTCAAATCCTGAAATGACAACAACCTCAGGGGTGTCATCAATAATCATATCAACACCTGTGAGATTTTCAAGGGTCCTGATATTCCTTCCCTCACGTCCGATAATTCTACCTTTCATCTCGTCAGAGGGGAGAGATACCGTTGTTACGGTATTTTCAGAAGTATATTCAGAGGCATTTCTCTGAAGTGAAGAAACTATAATCTCCTTGGCTTTCTTGTCAGCGGTTCTTTTGGCTTCCTCTTCAATCTTGTTGATGAGTCTCGCTATATCAAACCTTGTTTCATTTTCAACTTTTTTCATAAGAAGCTCTTTAGCTTCATCTGAATTCATACCGGCTATCTTTTCGAGTTCCTGCCTGTGCTTTTCGAACTCTTTTTTCAGTTCATCTTCTCTTTCTTTAGTCTCCTGATCCCTTAATGCAAGGATTTTCTCCTGCTTCTGAATATCATCAATTCTGGCATCTATTGTCTCTTCTTTCTGAATAAGCCTTTTTTCAATTGACTGGAGCTCCTGCCGCCTCTCTCTCGTTTCCTTTTCCAGAACATTTTTCTCTTTTAAAAGCTGATCCTTCGCTTCAAGGAGTAACTCCTTTCTCTTGTTTTCAGCTTCTTTAAGAGCATCCTGGATTATTCTATGAGATCTGGCCTCAGCCGAATTCAGTTTAATCTTGCCGAAATATGCCCTTAAGGCATACCCCAGGAATCCGGTGACAGGGAGAGCTATAACTAAAATAATGGTTAACATACAAAACCTCCCTTACCAATTATTTTCAACAAATATCAAGTACTGTTAATAATTGATCTGGAATATCACTATTCCCGCTATGAAACAGAACCGGTTTAAAATTCTAATTCAGAGCGTTTTAAGAGGAGATCTTAGCGCGGATTCTATCTGCCACATACGGAGGGACAAGAGTTGATATATCACCGTTATACATTGCCACTTCCTTAACAAGGCTGGATGATACGAAGAGGTTTTCATCCCTTGCCATAAGGAAGACTGTTTCCACGTTCGACGCAAGCCTTCTGTTAATTGATGCGAGAGTAATCTCGTATTCAAAATCACTCACAGCCCTTAAGCCCCTGACTATGCATGAAATCCTGTTCTGACTGCAATAATCAACCAGGAGTCCGCCAAACGATATAACTTCAATGTTTTTATCATACTCATTGCAACAGTGCTTGAGTATTTCTATTCTCTCTTCAAGGTCAAACAAAGATTTTTTGGCACTATTGATAAGTATTCCGACTATCAACTTGTCGCAAATTTTTGTTGCTCTCTCGATAATATCGAGATGTCCATATGTTAAAGGATCAAATGATCCAGGGTAAATTCCAATCCGCATAAATCTCCGAATTTATTAACATGCGAATACTAATATTTAATTACTATTCTGTCAAGAAATAATAGATGTATGTTACAAAAAGAGTTTTTTTATCATAAAAAATAACAGATAGAGCCGGAGCTATTCCCCGGCATTAAACAGTAACTCCACATCTTCAATAGACGCGCCAGAAACATGCCTGCCGTCATTGACAAAAAAGAAAGGTACAGAGTCAATTCCGAGTTTTTCAGAGAGTTTGTCTGTTTTGTCCACCAGTTCGGTCCCCTTTGGACAGACAAACTCTTTCCTGGTGCCGGATTTTTTCCATTCCGGTTTATTATACTCTATAAAATCAAATGAGGGATTTACGGAATTCCTGCACACAGCTTCAATGCATTTCTCTCTCCCCTTCTCTCCGTGAACATTCAGAAGAAGAATCTTCACCTTGAATCCCATTCTGTCAGAGAGTACCTTAATTTCCCCACCTATCCTGTTACAAAAGGGACATAAGGGATCCGTAAACATATAAAGAGTTTTTTCAGTCTTTACTACAGCGGGGGAATAGGAGAAAACAGCACAGCTTTCGACTTCACTGATTGAACTTTTTAATACAGATTTATTTATCTTATAAAGCATGCTTTCAGTAAGAGAGCCGCCGTTTTCAAACATCTCTCCGGAAATAAGAAACTTTTTATTCCCGTAAAACGAAAGAACCCTGTTCTCTGTATTAATAAAAACCTCGCAGAGTCCATTCAGCTCCCTTTTAGACATAACAGTAAATGTATCAAGCGCCAGATGCTTTCTTATCACTTCATCAGTAACTTCGTTGCAGGTATTAGCTTCAGAAGCTCCCTGAAATAAAAACATTGTCACGAAGACAGCCGCAACAGTCCATATTTTCATCTTTACCACCCCGCTCCATTTACTCTGCGAGAAACAACAGCCGGCAATATGTCCCACCCGCCGACAGAAAAGGCAACTCAACAATATAGTGAATCCGTATATGAAAAAATTCTTTTGACAGAGATATATATTAAATTAAAATAAATACTTTCATAAATAAAAACTTCAGGTATATTTGCAATATGAGAACCGGTAAAAATCAGCTGCTTATATTAACAGCATTTTTTCTGCTAAGTTCCGCATCAATAGCTGCCGGTGCAGGCAATAGCGGAACATTCACGAACAACGAAGATAAAAAAGAGGAATCCTCATTTGAGTCATGCGGCAAAGGCTCTGAAAAAGGATGCAAAAAAGAGACTAAAAATAAATTCCAGGTTAAAAAAACCCCCGCAATAAAACCTGAAAATCAGAAATAGGTTACAGTACCGGCATACCTCTTACGCCAGTAATCCTTCCTTATATCATCATAACAGACATTTTTCCCTCTGCTGGGCGCATGGATGAAAGTATAATCACCCATGTAAATTCCCACATGTGATATCTTCCATCCGGATATTCTGAAAAAAACCAGATCTCCCGGCCTGGCTTTTTTAATCCCTACCCGCTTACCTTTCGCGTACTGTTGCTGGGCTGAATGCGGAAGCTTCAGGCCGTTTCTTTTATATACATAACTCGAGTAGCCTGAACAGTCAAAACCTGCGGGTGTATCACCGCAGAACTTATATCTTACTCCAAGATATTTCTGCGCGGTTTTTACAATTGAATACCGTTTAGGTCCGTGAAAAAGACTGGATAAAGAGGATTTCTGATATGTCTCACATGAAGTAAATAAAAGCGGTATCAGTATTATTATTGAAAGATATTTTTTCATCGGTAGATATAAGATCGGATGGTGAAACTCAAAACTCAATTCAAAAACCGTTCTTCAAATTCAGATTTATTTATAACAGACATAACGCGGTTTATTTTTGTTGTATCAAAAATTTTAATCAGCTCGTTTTTTAATCCGAAAACGTACATTTCAATATTGTTCTTCACTGAACTGTTAAAAAATTTAACAAGAGTTCCTATGGCTGATAAATCGATAAACTCAAGTTTTTCACAATCAAAACCTATAACAGAAGGCTCCTTTTTAAGGATATTTTCCCAGCTCTGTTCCACCTCTATAATATTTCCAAT